>NMQN01000380.1 GCA_003575245.1 Candidatus Atribacteria bacterium 1244-E10-H5-B2
TCGAAAGCGGCGTTTTTAGTCTCGATCTTAATTCTTAACATTTTAGAAACCTCCTAAACCCTTTATTTTTAAGCCTAACTAAATATAACACAATATGGCAAGTTTGTCAAGTAAGTAAAGAGATAAAAGCTTTATTGGGGTCTATAACTTAAAAAGATATTGAGGATCGGGTCAGATTGATGATGAAGGAAGAGAAGAAGAAACAAGGAAGGCCAACGTTTTTAACTCCAGAGTTGAGATCTAAGCTAATTGATCCATTTTGAGCCAAGTTGAGGCCGGTTGTCTCGGGTCCCGGGCTATTAATCAATTGATGGCTCTTTTAATCCGGAGAACACGCAAAGGCAGGGGGGGGATGCTCGGGAATTCTTCGGAGAGAATATCTCCTGTACCTCTTCCTCAACCCTTATCGCATGGTGCTTTCAGAGCAAGAGCCAGATTCAGAGCAAGAGCCATAGCCAGAGATAACTCCTCAATTAAAACCTTGCAAACAAAGAATAAAATTGCGATATGAGTATGGGGCTGGTACGCACACGCTACTCCTCCCCGATCCTTATCTTCGGTCATCTGTTATATTTCTTAAAATAATTTATCAAAGAAGAAGGATTTTTTAAATGCTTGTCGTATACCTATATAAAGTAGTGCTTCAACAATTATGTTAAAAAAATAAAAGGAGGTCTTTTGAAGTGAACAAAAGCGAATTAATCGATAAGGTGGCAAGCGAGATAGAATGTACCAAACGGGAGACTAAAAAAACCTTAGAATGTATAATTAAGAATGTTACTGA
This sequence comes from Candidatus Atribacteria bacterium 1244-E10-H5-B2, assembly GCA_003575245.1. Next base: position 785 of record NMQN01000380.1, read on the forward strand.
TTGTTTAGCTAAAGGTGATGCCATTAAATTAGTAGGTTTCGGTACTTTCGGTATTAGAAAAAAGGTTGCTCATATGGCCAGAAATCCCCGCACCGGTGAAAAAGTATCTGTACCGGCTAAGAATGTTCCCTTTTTTAAAGCTGGTAAAGAATTGAAAGAGAGAGTAAAATAATAAGAGGTCGAAGAAGCAATAAAGATTTTCTCATCAAAGAAGGATTATATTATAATTACAAATAAAATCATCAGTATTATTATTTCTATAACAGCGTTTATTATCATTCCTGTTCAATTAATAACAACTTTTGTTTTAGGAATATTTGTAACACTGACATTTGGGTTGTTACTTATTCCATTCACTATCATTTGGGTAGTTCTATTTCTTGGCCCACTTCTTGGCCTATCCTATATTTATGAGCGAGTCTCAATAACGAGACTATTTATTGCAATTATAGGAATCCCTTTGGCGGTATTAGGAGATACATATGTGGCTTTACTCCCCTCAATGGGAGGAATGGATAACAGATATTCAAAAATGATCTGCTGTCAAACATTTCCCTATACATGGAGGTTTATTCAATATCAAAATAATAGGATAAATATAGGAAAAAACGATGTTTTAACTAAAATACTTCGAGAAGTTTCGACAAATAAAGTTTTCGATAAATACTTAGACGATTTGAGGGCTAAGGTCAAATAATAATATTCATCGATGGAGAATTACTGACTTTGGTAAACTGCTGGTGAAGTATTTGAAGAAAACAGGTTCAAAATATGGAAAGGAGGGAGAAAATGGGTAAGATAGAGATCACCGCTATAATAATTTTAATTATAACAGTGGTTTGCCTTATAGTTTTACCGAGATTGTATTACCGTAAAAAAAGAAAGAACTTTACAAACAATCCTATAGATACCATCGCTATAACCAATGCCATTTATACTGCAGCAGCAGTACAGATTGGTCTCATCATAGGAATATTGGGGGGACTTATAATATCCTTAAGGAGAATTCTGAAATGAAAGAAAAAGAAATTAAAGAAAATCGGTTAAGTAATTTTTTAAGAAAAACAGCTTTGGTTGAAGCTGTAGTCGTTATCATTTTGATTGCCATCGCATTTTCTACAAAAAATGTTTTTTTATTCAGGGTATTACTGTACATAGGGGGAGTTACTGCTTTTTTTGCTATGTCTCTGTTATTTTTAAAATTCATAGGCATTATGAATCCAAGTCCATTTGGTGATATTCCCTCCGCTTTATTGTTATTAGCAATTTTTATTACTCTAATCTCGGGGGTTCCAGCAGTAGATTCATTGAATAAGTCGATTGAA
>NMQN01000860.1 GCA_003575245.1 Candidatus Atribacteria bacterium 1244-E10-H5-B2
TAAAAAAATGGAATTTGCCAGAGTGTTAGCTATGGAACCCGAAGTAGTATTTTTAGATGAGGTTATGGCAGGTCTGAACCCTACAGAAGTAGAAGAAACAAGTATTTTGGTGAAAAAAGTAAGGCAAGAAAAAGAACTAACTATAATTTACATAGAACATATTATGAAGGCAGTTATGGGTATCTCAGATAGAATTATAGTTTTACACCATGGAAGAAAGATTGTAGAAGGTACTCCTCAGGAAGTAGTTAATGATCCAGCAGTTATTGAAGCATATTTAGGTAAAAGGTACGCTAAGGAGGCAATAGATGAAAAATAATCTTTTATTACAAGTTCGTAATCTCGATGCAGGCTATGGTGCGATCCAAGTTTTATGGGATATAAATTTAGAAATGAGTCATAAAGAGATTGTCTGTATGATAGGAGCCAATGGTGCAGGTAAAAGTACATTATTGAAGAATATTGTCGGGATTATTCCTTCTTTTAAGGGTGAAATACGTTATTTAGATAGAGACTTAACTAATATGAGGACTCCAGAAAGAATAAAAATGGGTTTAGGTTTTGCTCCTGAAGGAAGACATTTATTTTATGGTTTAACAGTAGAGGATAATCTTCTGATGGGAGCTTTTCAAAGAAAATTTGATAAAAGTATAAAAGAAGATTTAGAATTTGTTTACACTTTATTTAAATCTTTAAGAGATTATAGAAAAAAATTTGCTGGAAATCTCTCCGGAGGAGAACAGCAGATGTGTTCTATAGGCCGCGCTTTAATGTCTTGTCCTACTCTGCTTATTATCGATGAGCTTTCTTTAGGACTGGCTCCATTTGTAGTAGATGATTTAATTGATACTATTACTAAGCTGAGAGAGGAAAGAGGGATTAGTATCTTATTGGTTGAACAAGATGTGAAAGTTGCTTTGGAGATTGCCGATAGAGGATATATATTAGAGGCGGGAATAATTACTATGAATGATTCATCAGAAAAATTAGCTAAGAATAAACATATTAAGTCTGCTTATTTGGGGGTAGCTTAACAATTAGAAAAAGGTGGTGATAGATGATAAAAATAAGTGAGAATAAAGTAATTAGAAAAATGTATCTAATTTAAAACGAAAGGAAGGATTAAAAAAAATGAAAAAGATTCTTATTTCTGTAATGTTGATTAGTATTTTATTGTTTAGCTTAGTTGGGGATGCTCTTGCTCAAGAGAACATTATCAAGATTGGAGCTGCAGTTTCCTTAACTGGTAAAATGGCTTATGAAGGTAGATTGGTTAAAGAGGGATACGAAGTCTGGGAGGATTGGGTAAATAATCACGGAGGTATTACTGCTGGGGGTAAAAATTATAGAGTAAAGATGATTTACTATGATGATGAGAGTGCCCCAGTACGAGGTGCAAAGCTTACTGAAAAGTTGATTACTCAGAACAAAGTAGACTTTCTGTTTGGCCCATTTTCTAGCTCAATTACCTTTGCTACTACAGCTATTGGTGAAAAATATGGCAAGATTACTATAGCTCCAGAAGCCAATGCTACCAAGATTTACGAGAGGGGTTATAAATACGTGTTTTCGGTTCTTCCTCCAGCACCTATGTTGATGGTACCGATAGCTTATATGGCAGAGAATTTAGATCCTAAACCCAAAACAGTAGCTATTATAGTGGCAAATGATCTGTTCCCATTAAGTTGTGCTGAAGGATTTAGAGACAAGTGTAAAGAATTGGGATTCGAAGTAGTTCTTTTTGAAAAATATCCTGCTGGTGCCACTGATATATCTACCTTGCTTACTAAAGTCAAAAACTTGAATCCTGACATTCTTGCTGATGCTGGTTATACTGCAGATAGCTTAATGGTAATGAGACAATGTAAAGAATTAAACATTAATCCACAAATGTACGCATTCTCAGTTGGAGTTATGATTCCCACTTTTATAGAAGAATTAGGCGCAGATGCTGAATTTGCTTTTGAAGGTGAATGGTGGTTACCAGGTATGAAGAATAGTGATAAAGTATTTGGAACTACTGCAGATTATGTACAAGCATGCAAAGATAAATTTGGACCAGATTATATGCCGGAATACCATGTATCCAGTGCTAGTACTGCAGGTATA
>NMQN01000482.1 GCA_003575245.1 Candidatus Atribacteria bacterium 1244-E10-H5-B2
CTGGGATAGCATTGGTATTGATAGTATTTGGTGTTAACTTAATAGCAGATTGGTTAAGGGAAGAAATTAATCCTAAAATTATGAAAGGTAAAGTTAGCGAATAAAAAGTAGAATTCATTTATTTTGCTTAGGAAAGTTCAAAATAATTTTTGAGAAAGAGTTAAAAAATATGTGGAGGGTAGAATGAGTTTTATATTAATGAAAAGAGGAGAAATATATTCACCTGAATATGATGGAAATAAAGATATACTTATTGCAAATAATAAAATATTTTTAATTGAGCGAAATATTACAGAATCAGCTGCGAATTCATTAAACAAAAATATAAAAATAATTGATGCTTCAAAGTGTATAATTATTCCTGGTTTTATAGATCAACATGTCCACATTAATGGTGCTGGGGGAGAAGGCGGTCCCCAATATCGCACGCCACCAATTCAATTAAGTGAACTTGTTACAGCAGGAATAACATCGGTAATAGGATTATTAGGCACAGATGGTTTTGCGAGATCGTTGAAAGCTCTTTTAATGAAAGCGAAAGGATTGGAAAATGAAGGTGTAAGTACATGGATATATACCGGAGCTTATCAATATCCTTCGCCAACAATTACCGGAGATATATTTTCCGATATAATGTTGATAGATAAAGTAATTGGAGTGAAAATTTCTATGTCAGATCATAGATCTTCCCACCCTACAATAGATGAATTAAAAAAAGTGGCATCTAAGGCAAGAGTTGGTGGAATACTAGCGGGAAAAGCAGGCATTGTTCATGTTCATATGGGAAGCGAAAAGATAGGATTAAATCCATTATTTGAGATTATAAAAAATACTGAAATACCAATAGAGCAGTTCGCGCCAACCCATCTAAATAGAAATGTAGAATTGTTTAAAAGTGCTATAGAATTTGGCAAAATGGATGGATATATAGATTTAACTACTGGAGTTCCGGAAGAAGATAAGCTAAACAGAAAATTTATGAAATCAAGCAAAGCTATTAAAAGACTGGTCGAGAATGGGATTTCAATAGAAAGGATTACTATAAGCTCAGATGGGAACGGTAGCATGCCCAAATTTAATGAAAAGAAAGAAATTACTGGTATGGCTATTGCTTCAGTCTCTTCTTTACACAAAGAATTTATAGAGATAATAAAAAAAGAAAAAGTGTCTGTGCAAGACGCAGTAAGAATAAGTTCTACAAATATTGCTAAACACCTAAAATTAGAGCAAAAGGGAGAAATAAAGGAAGGTAAAGATGCAGATCTACTAGTTTTAGATAAGGACTCCCTTCAAATAAAGCATGTTATTGCTAAAGGTAAAATAATGATAGAAAACGAAAAAGTTATAAGATAAGGTGATAATTTATATAGTTTTATTAAAGGAATGTGAATTATTAATAAATTAATATAAAAAACTGGCAATCCGGCTTTCTCTTTACCTTTTGGTCCAGGTTGCCGTCCCCTGCCCCCTTCTTTTTAATAACCTTTTGTCTAAGGGGGCAGGGCTATTTATGAAAGCATAAATCATAATTAAGGAAGTGGTTTAAAAAATGGCTCTAAAGGTAGAGGCTTTAAAAGAAATCAGGTCTTTCTATAATTGGAAATTGAAAGATAAAGGACTGACAGAAAAACAGAGAAATGAGTTTTTAAAGGCGTTAAAAATTATTGAGAAAAAAGAGCAGTTAGGGAAAAAATTAAAGCATAAAAAATTTATTCCCTATGATCATAAAGAAGTATTTCAGAATAGCAGAAAGGGCAATTAAAAATATACCCGGCGGTTCGGTTTTCTGTGCGTTCCAATTCCTTTATCCGGATTGCTGTCTCCTGCCCCTCTTCTTTTTGACCTTTTTGTCTGAGAAGGGCAGGGTTGTTTAAGTGATGGATAACTTTCAAGGAAGGTGAAGGGATTGAAAAAGGTTTCTCCTCCCAAGTGGTTAACGGACTATTATAAAGAATTTGGATTAAAAGAGAAGACTAAATGCTTTAAGACCTGCACAAAATGTGGGGAGACAAAATTGATTTCCAAGTTTTTTGTTGAACGGAGAAATCCGGACGGCTATAAGGGGATCTGCAAAACTTGTGTAAAAAAATATTATCA
>NMQN01000226.1 GCA_003575245.1 Candidatus Atribacteria bacterium 1244-E10-H5-B2
ATCTATTCGGTCATTAGATAGATATTTTTGAGCTACCTTAGTAACTATACCAAGTACAATTAACATGATTCCTTCTAAAAAGTACTTTGATAAGAAACCAAATAAGATTTCCATGATAAAAACTCCTTTCTTTTTTTTTGAACCGAATACACCAGGCAAGTAAAACCCGTTCGCATTCGTTAGATTTATTGCCTGGAATAATACGGTATACTGAAGAAAGTGAAGCAAAGCAAGTATATTTTAATATATTTAAGAGAAAAAAGCAATTAAGAGTATTAAGGTAAAATAAAACCTCGAAATAAGCGTTTTAAGGGGGGTCAAATTAAGGTCGCTTATAAAGGTATGCGTTTTTATAGTAAAATATTGCTATGATATCCCCACATATCAAAAAAAGGTATTGTAGAAAAAAGTAGAAACAGGTTAAAAAAGTAACCTGGCCATGTTAGATTTTTAACATTTTTAAGATCTAGATTTGGTTTTATCTTCTTTCCTTTGAGTGATAATACCACAAATTATAAATTTTTCGGCTAGATCTACCATTGAAGTATCTTTTTTGGTGGCATGGAGTTTAAGACTTCGCCAAACCTTAGTTGAGATTCTTAAAGTTTTAGTTGATCTATCTGTTTTAGGCATTATAAAATTATCCCCCTTTTTTTCTCTTTTTAATATTATATGGTAAATCTATTTTTAGATGGCACCTTTGGCATAGAGCCAACAAATTCCAATCTTCGTTATTATTTATATCCTGATCTATATGCGAGATAGTCAATACGACATTACTTCCGGTTTTCCAATGTGGTTTATAATTAGGAGCCCCGCATAATTCGCAGCAATTTCCGGACCTGGCCAATATTTTTGCTCTTATAATTATCCAAAATGGCGGGTATTTTTTATAATCTATTGGCATATTATCGACCTTCTTCCGGCTACAAAACCTTATTTAATGATATACTTATATAATTATATAGGCATATAATCATAATGTCAAATAAAGAGAGGAGAACCCGATCACAAAAGGATTACAGAATAGGGGCGGGGCAAGGAAAAGAGGGTCTTGATACTGCTTACATTTAAGCTTGTAGAAAAGGGGGTGAATTTTCCGTAGTTTTTTCTCTCCCCTTAAATATCCCCCCCTAATATAAAAACCTAACCTTATTTTATTGCGATGGCGAATAAAGCGAAGTAACAGCAGGGTTAAGACCCTGCGAACGTAGCTTTTGAGCCAAAGAGCAATAATTTAAAGAGAGGGGATTTTTAGGGGGGTTTTAGGGGGGGAATAAGGGGAGAGAAAAATTACCCGCCCCGTTCTTGGTGTATGGTATAACTCTTAGGTTACAAACTTTTATAAAGATAAATTCAATAGCGGTTGTCTATGGGTAAATCTCTTATATCACAAATGTTAGAGGAGAAATCTCTTCTGTTCCAATGCTTAGTAGATATCTCTGGGGGAAAAAAGAGGTTATTTTAAAGTCTTAAAACTATATATGCCAGTTCTTGCAGAGTCTTTTATTTCTGGTGGTGGAGTTTCTCCTGATCCATAAAGGCTAATCGCCCATGCTTCAGCAATACTAAATTCATATTTATAACATGGTATTTGTTCAATAGAAGAGTGCCATACTCCCTCCTTTTCGTATACATCTCTCTCCATTACACCACTTTTATAGAACATCCCTATATAATCACCTTCCTCTACATTAAGGGAAACCGTAAAAGTTTGTTTTGATCCAGCGGTTACCGTTCCAATTTCCTCATAATCACGAGTAGTTAATTTATTTACGTTTTCTACATAGAAAGTGGCAACCTTACACCCGCTTAGATCTGATTCTGCATAAATCTCTATTGTTTTAATTATACCTGTGGCATTTGCCGGGTTTCCTCTGTTAATAGCTGTGCGTGGACCAGTAAGATAATATGGCCTATCTATTGCAGGGCAACCTATATCAATAAACATAGATCATTTTACTCCTAGATTTTGTAGTATATAAAAAAATGTGTTATTATTATAGCAAAAAATAAGGGGATTGTAAAAGGAGATGAGGATATATAGCTAAGGTTAGAAGTCCTATACTCTCTATGGAAGCTTCCGGAGTACT
>NMQN01000071.1 GCA_003575245.1 Candidatus Atribacteria bacterium 1244-E10-H5-B2
TAAAGATAGTGCCAAATTCCAGGGCATCCTCTTCAGCATTTACTTTAGGATATTTACCCGCCTGTCCGGAATAACTTGCAAGAGTATCGGTTAATTCCAGATAGGTTAAAACTCCACCTGATTTAGCCTCATAAACAAATTTATTTCCGGTAGTCTTATAAACCAGTATCTTATCATTGGCGATATCGGTTTCATCAACGGTATGACCTTTAATCTTATCAACGGTATTATCCCCCACTGTTCCACTTACGTCACCGGCGCAAGTTTCGCTACCTGAAGCATGCTTTTTATCTACTGCATCTTTTGCATCGGCAACTGCCACTTGATTAGCTCCGCCATAATCCAAATACTGGTCAGTATCCTGAGTATGTTTTTTAGTTACCGCATCCGCTATATTTGCATTGGTCTGATCATAAGTATCTAATAAATCTTTATTACTATGACTATGTAATTCGCTATCGGTGGCCAAACTTACCGCCCATATTGCCTCCATTTTTGTTTGGGTATTAATATCAGTCATTAGATAATAACTTGCCAAATCTCCATCATTAACCAATAAAACATCCCAAATAGTCTCTACTTTTGCTTGACTATCTATGGCAGTTTTTAAATAATAATTAGCTAAAGCAGAAGTTAATTCGCTATCGGTACAAAGGGTAGATCCCCAAATATCCTCCATCTCTCCCTGGCTGTCTATTTGGGTCTTTAAATAATAGTTATTAAAGATAGATAAAGTGCCTCCCACAGTGCCATCTTTAGGATATTTATCATCTCTTTTAGTGTGGCCTAATAAATTTCCTAAATCATCAATTATCTGTCTTAGCTGGTTAGTATCTTCCAGGGCATCGGCTTTATCAGGAGACGCTACATAAAAATTGGTCCCTGATTCTTGGGTATATTTATAATATGACAAGGTAAAGCCATTTATACTAGATACCAATAAGATAATCGATAATATTATCCCTAACCATATTCTATTTTTTAACATCTTTTTTCACCTCACTTTTAATTGATTCATAATTTTTAATAGATTTATAGTTTTTAATAGAATCCAATATCATAGACTTTAAAGAAAGCATTGCGAATTGTGATAGTCTATTGCCCATTTCCTCAGTAGCGAATTGATCCAATATCTGTGTTATTTTATTAATTAAATCTTCGTTCATTATTTAATCTCCTTTCATAAAATAAAAAAAGCCAGATCCATTAAGGTTTTTACCTTGTAAATCTGGCTCTCTAAAAGTGGAGCTCTTCGTTATTTAATTTTTAGAAATTATTTATTAATTAAAAATCTTCTTTGGCTTTTTCTACCTCTTTTTGTTTATTATCTTCGGGGGTCTCTCTATAAATTTTCATACTTGCAATCCAAAGCCATCCATAATATTCCTTAAAATTATAATATAATCGAATTTCAGCCTTATCTCCAATCCATTGTTGGAAATAACTGTCTTTTTCTTCTCTTGTGTGTGTTAGCTCACCAAACCTTCCCTCAAAAATTATTTTCAAGATTTTATAGTTAATTTCACCAGTAAATCTTGCAAATATCTCATAAAATTGATAACTATAAAAATTGAATTTATATCGTATCTCTTCAAGTGTTGCACTGCCAATACCTAATTTATCCCCTTTTCTATGATATATATTTTCGGCATATGTAATTTCGCCTAGATAGATCATATCATCTGTCGGTGCATCTCCCCATTTCAATCCTCTAAATCCGTCAGGTTCATTCTGAAAAGCAAATCCTATTCCCGTAATTAGAAATATTAAAATTATGCTCAACAAAATAACTTTTTTCATTTTATTCCTCCTGAAATGAAATTATTTAATTGTTATATCCCCGTTCTACGATATTCATATCATAATCATAGACAATATATTTTGATAAGTTACATATAGAATTAAAAGCTATTTCTTTGAAACTGGTAAAACCTTTAAGATAATACATGCCATCTGTATAAGATAATTTATCCTCAACATAAATAGCTATAAAATGTGATTCTTTATATCCTTGTGTAATTATATGAATTTGATAAGTTTCATAACCGTGATAATTAGCTATAAATATTCCAAATGTAGCAAAATCGTTACAGTCACCTTTGCCTGTTTTCCATAAAGTATAAGGGTCAGGTGCATAATAATAATGTACTTCAATGGTAAAGTTATTTCTCATATATTGACTTATCTTATAAGGTGTATTTAACTCTTCAATTAAAGCTAAGAATTCTATATCATCAGGCAATATAAAATTGTTTAGATTATATATTCCACTGTAACTAGTTAGAAATATTAAAATTATAATTAATAAAATAAATCTTTTTATTTAATTTTATCCTTAGGATTACGCTTAATTATTTCTTCCACTTTTTTATTATATAACAAAAAATCGGGATAATCCAATTTCAATTCATCTAATATAAATTTTATAGTTTTACGCAAGATTTTTGCCTCGCTTGGAGGATTGTATAAATCATTTATCTTGAACATTAAAGCCATTCTTCTATCGGTATTCGCAAAGTAATCATATTTAGTATAATCAAACTTAACTATCTTTCCATCTATAATTTCGTAAAGAGGAAAACTATTCCAAGTTTTTTGTTCTCTAATCACAAATTCTTTATGGTCTATTTCCTCAATATCTTTTCCTTTTTTATCTTTTTTATAGAATATTTTTAAGACATTTTTGATGAATTTATCATCATCAGAAAGCTCAAATTTGATATCATAACCATAAAATTCTTCATCAGAAACTTTTAAAACTATTTCGTGTTCAATATTGTCCTCTTCAAAAATCATTAATTTTGTATCGATATATAATTTCATTTTACCACCCCGATAATCCTATCCAATGCCTCCACGTTCCAATATTGTGAAAGGTTGGTCTATCATTTGCAGAGTTATAAGCGAATGAACCTTGAAATCCTCCAGAAGGTGCACTCCATATAGGAGGTAATCCTAATGCTCCTGTTCCGAATAAGGTAAAAGATCTAATGGGAGTTGAAAAATTTATATTATCTTTGTCTGTTCTAATCCACACATTGGCGGGAGTGTGTATAATTCTAAAAAATTCACTAGTATCTTTCTTAAAAGCTATCCCAGATCCATAATCAAACAAATAGATTCCACTATATTTAAAATAAATATTTCCACTCGTTTCACCACCTACTTTAAATTGTATTCCGTCTATTATCCCTGCTTTAATATCGGAAGCATTTAAACTACCTCTAATATATAAAGTACTTCCTGTCCATTTTAGATATTGATTGGCATCCCCAATATTTATTTTGTAACCGGCGGAATACCCTATCCAAATTCCCGCAGTAGTATCATAATAGGAATCTTTCCCAGAAGTCCTAATATATCCGGTACTGCCGAGAACCATATTCGCTATGTTGGCTAAATTGGTAATAGTTAATTTGTCGGCGGTGATTGAACCAGTCTCTATATATCCACCATCAATTTTAGTATACATAAGTATCCAGATTGAACCATTATAGCTACGAGGTTTATCTCCGTCATCAGTATCTATCCATATATCCCCCTCTTTCATTCCAAAAGTTGGTGGATAAGATTGTCTGAAAATTTTTGCTTTAGTATCGGCAGCTGTATCATCGGTATATTTAGAAGCCAGCTCCCAATGTGATGCATAATATGATCCCGAACTTCTGGCAATTTTACACCTTCTTAGCTCACCACCTGGCCCACCTGCCCAAAGATCCCCTACATCATAAGGGGTTGTAGGTGTAGAAGTGAATACCCTTCTTTTGCCATCAGCGGTATCCTGAGCGGTGGCAGCATCAGCATAGGCATCTATGGCCTTCTGGTCCTCAATCAGTTTCCAAGAATTAGTTGAGGCTTTATATCTCTTTAATAAATGGGTACTTGCCTTATACCACATATCCCCATCGTGTTTAGGTCTATCTCCTACAGACCAGGTATTAGGGTCGGTTTCTTGAAAGTAGGAGATAATCTTGCCATCAACTTGATCCTGCAAGTCATCTGTAATTGTGGTTTCTGCATATATATCTAAGTCAGGTTTATCATCTATATTATCATATCCTGTAGACCCTGATATAAAGGTAATCTTCCCATGAATTACCGAATCATCCAGATCAAAATAGGTTAAACCATCAGTAGAGGTAATTCTCCCAGTCCTGATAAACCTTCCATTAATAATCGTCTGTCCATAAGTTAGGGATATTCCCCGCACTCCGTCAATTACCGAATGTAATACCCCGATCAGAAAATAATAATAGGTGGGATCATCATCAAATTTCCTCCGTGTTTCATCAACTAAAATTTGCCCGGTATAGCCAGGCTCTTTAGTGCATTTTGCATAAATATAATAGGCTGTCTCATTTACCAAGCTATCCTGTGAATTCTCGAATAATGTCCAGGTCCTGATTTCGTCGGCGATCGATAAATGGATTAACTGCCCCGCACTGGCATGGAATCTGCTTACATTAGATTGATAATTCGCTTCGATTTCAATTTGCCTTAAAATGAATTGGGTTGATTTTGCCCCCACCGATAGCATGCTGGTTTGAACCGAAAGAGGTCTGATCTTCCCCATATCAAAAAACCCGTCTGTGTCAAAAACCTTCGTTCTAAGTTCTTCAGAGGTTAACCAATTTCGCCAGGACCGGATAATATCCCCGCCTTCTCCGATTTCGATTGTCTCTTTTAGATGTTCTTGCTCGTCATATAGCCTTTGGATTAACTGCACTTCCAGAAAATCAGACAATTTCAGGGTATATTTATATTTATTCGCCAGAGATTTTGTTAATTCCACAACCCGGGTCATTACATCTGTACCTAAATCTGTATCCTGTATGGTGATGAAATCCCCGGCCTTAAGTTCGATAAAACCAGTTTGGAAATGTCTCCAATCGGGTTCGAGAATATAGGTTAATCTCGGCTCGCAATTGTCATTTAAATATTCTTGGGCCTTATATTGTAGAGCTGTTTCTGCAGTATCTATATAAGATTGTGGCATTTTTATATCTAATAAAACATACTTATCATCTATTTTAGGTTTCAAGGTATCATTCGGCATATCATATCCCTGCTCGTCCTTGAATGCTATTATGGTAAATTCTTTTAGATCATGATCGTAATTGGAAATCTCAAATCCATATCCTCCCAAATCACCAGTATTGAAATGAACTTTGGCCGTAACACCGGGAAGGAGATAATCTCCGCCTGCCCCGTCATCATTCAAATTAAACATATCTTTATCTCTGAATTTGGTAATATCCTCACCCACATAACTTATCGTTCCTTCCCTGTGGGGATAAATATCATTAAATATCTCGGTATGTTCAATTGTGCCGTATTTATCGATATTTTTCTCTAAGTATGATTTACCTTCAATTACAAATTTTAATCTCCTGCAATGATCCCTGTAATCGCTTGATAGATTCCTCTCCGAGCCAAAGGCATATAGCCTGGTAATGATATTCTTCTCGCTCAATGTGGTCCTGTGGATATTTCTCAATCCCTGTTTATATTTAAAAGTCAGCCCAGAAACATTACCTGCTTTATCGGTAAAACAAATATTCTTTACCCAACTACCGGTCATGGCATCACTGGGTTTATAAGGACGTTCACCCTCTTCTGCAGGGACGTAGGGAACCCCTGCCTCAGCAGCAGATTTATAAGGCATTGTTACCTCTGTAAATTCAAAATCAAAATAAAATTCTCCTTCAAATTTTTCACATAATTTTTGCAGAACTTGCATACAGTTAGCTTTTGAAAAGTTTAGCAATTTATACTCTTGATTTGTTTGGTCGCAAGTTCCCCTCGTCCAGCTGGTATGAGTCCTGAGCATGTTAGTTATAATAAGGTCGATGAAGGTTTCCAGATTTCCCACCAGGTAAAAATCAGAATTCCCGTCTAAATCCATAAACTGTGTTTTAAGTAATTCGTAGCATTCAGATTCAAAAGTGATGTCATAATCAAATGAATTTGTGGAATTTTTCTTGACATTGGGAAGATTGTTTATATAATATCTAACGTCATCATAAATAATATAATCCCCGATAGTGATGTCCAGAATATTGTTGGAATTAAAAGATGATTTGACGATATCTTTACCTAAAATTTGGCTGATAAGCCTTGTATTATCGTCGATTTTTATGGTTCGATTGACTGAAGTTCCCCGATAGATATCTAGATCCATTTTTCATTCTCCTTATGAGGCTATAGTCGGCACTGGTTCCCTTAATTTTAGGATAAACTTTCCTACTAATTTGGAGCCATTCCAGCCAGTCAGCATATTTAAAGCTCCTCCAGCTTTAAAATATACATTCAAATCACTGCTTAAAAAAGGTAATCTTAAAGTGTGAGTCCCCTCTCCTTCCAATACAATTTTAAAAGCCTTTAATTGATTTAAGAAATTAGTTTTTGAATTTGCTTTCATATAACAATATAGGATTATATCTCTGGGTTCAAAATAAATATCATCGGCATCGGTGTAGGCTTCCTCCCCATGGGAATCAAGCCAGCTATGGGCTGTCTCTCCTTTTCTTTTTAAGAAATCCAGAGCACCCTTTGTCTTTTGTACATAAACTCCGTATGTGGTTGCCAGGTCTAAGGTATCTAATAAGTATCCACTTTGCATATTAAACCCCTCCTATTCCTCTTAAAGATTCAATTTCCGATGATCTTCCCTCACTTAATTTATCATTTATGTCTTTTAGATATTTATTGTATTCAGTATTGTCAGCAATTCTTGCATTAATTATAATGATATCTTCCATATTAGTAAGTATATCTACAGTATTGATTCTAATCGCTTGAAATTGGCCCGCCAAAAGCCCGGCGGTCTCTTCTGTTATACCGGCAATTGCTCCGGTTAAACCTGTTATATCTGCTCCCTCGAACATATCAGACAAATCTATCCCTGCTGCCTCTAATATATCTGCAAATGCCTCCCATTCTTCCCCTGCATTTTCAATCATTTCAAGATAGGTCTTAGCTAAATCCGCTATTTCTTCGGCTGTTAATCCTTCTTCGGCTGCTTCGGCGAATTGTTCATACCAATCCTCAATAAATTTTGTGATTATAGTTCTTTTAAAGGCATCTATAATCGCTTTTTTCATCATATCATTAAAAGTATCGGCAAATACTTCGGCCGAATCCAGACCTTGAGTAAACCCATCGGCGATAGCGTCGGCGATTGAAGTCGCAGTAACTCCGGTAAGGATTTCCTGATATTGCCGCCATAAATTAGTTATTTCTGCGTTTGCACTTTCTATAGATGATAGCCATTCATCTATCTTTTCCTGATCAGTCCTCCAGCGTTCTTCTTCGGCCGCAATCATTTCATTATATACATCGATTTGGTCTTCGAGTAAATCAATTGTATCTTGTATTGCCTTCAGTCTTTCCGTCCCTAAAGCCTGGCTCAATATATTTTGCTGC
>NMQN01000801.1 GCA_003575245.1 Candidatus Atribacteria bacterium 1244-E10-H5-B2
TATAGTAGGATTCACTGCTGCTGGAATAAAATCACTATTATGTATGATATTTATTGTTCTAACAGCTCCAGTAGCAGCACATGCGATAGCCAGAGGTGCACATAGAGCAGGAGTAAAACTCTGGAAAGATAGCATTGTTGATAAATATGCTGAAGATAAAGAGGGAGAATCCTAAAGCAGGATTAAGCAATAAGTAAGGATAAAATTATAATATGAAACTTCCAAAAGTAAGGGAATTAATAGAAGCGATAAAAGCATTCGTTAAGGGACCGTATACTTCTAAATTTCCAAAGGAACCACATATAGCTCACCCAAATTTTAGAGGTCAACCGGAATTTAATCAAGAAAAGTGTGTTGGCTGTCTTGCGTGTGAGGAAGTATGTCCTGTAGAAGCAATTGACCATAAAGATATAGTAGATCAGAATGGTAATGCTAAGAGAATTATAATACATTATACAGATACCTGTATATTCTGTGGAGAGTGTGAGGCGGCATGTATTGCTGATCACAAAGGAATTAAATTATCCAATGAATGGGAACTTTCATTTTTTGACCGGAGCAAATCCGATGAGAGGATAGAAAAAGAGCTGCAGCTCTGTGAAATCTGCGGTAAACCTATTGCCTGCAAGGACCATTTAAAGTGGATATCTGAGAAAATAGGTGAATTAACCTATTCAAATCCTACCCTTTATCTATCACGGCTAAAAAGCCTTGGTATTATAGATGAGAATATTTTGTCAATATATAAAGACCAAGGACGTTCTGACCGGGTAAAAATTCTTTGTGCCCGCTGTAGAAGAGAAACTACTTTAACTACGAAAGAGTAGAAAATAATAAACAAGATTTATGGAAAAAATACCAAATAATTAGAATAATTCATGATTTACCATAATTATGCCTGCCTTTATTGTAATGTTATATATGTCCACGATCTAAGCAATTTCCAAAAGAAGAATAAAATCTTGGTGTTATTATTAGCAGTAGCTTTAGTTGTTCAGATGGGGGGTTTCCCTCAACCGATAACCGGTCCACTAGTTAATACAATACTTTATTTAGCTGCCTTATTGGTGGGAAGTTGGAGTGGAATCATTATCGGTATTTGTACACCGGTTATGGCTTTTATGAGAGGTATTTTACCACCACCTTTAAGTTTCTAATGATTCCTTTTATTGCCTTAGGTAATGGGATTTTAGTGGTAGTTTTTAGTCTATTAAAAGGAAAAAATAAAATTTTAGGAATTATTATTGCTTCCTTGGTTAAATATTTGATTTTGTTTACAGCAGTAAGTTATATTGTAGATGTACCCGGTAAGATAGCTCAAATTATGAGTTTACCTCAATTGTTTACTGCTCTATCAGGTGGAGCAATTGCTATATTGGCGTATAAAGCTTTATGGGTTATCGGTATAGGTAGAACAAAAGAAACCTCGAAAGATATAAAATAATAACATTCACAAAATTTCCAATGAAGTACAAAAAGTTTGTAAATTTTACTAAGATTATTTTTATTAAAATTTTATTGGATTATATCTCCTTATGAGATATAATTAATTCATATATAAAATATTTATAGTCACTGTTAAAGGGTATCGCAGGTTAAGCGAAGTTTATTCAGGTTATATTCATTAATAAATTTTAATAATAATAACAAGTTAGAGATTTATAACTTTTTATTAGTAAATGGAGAAAAAGAAATGGAACAGCAGGTTGATAATTTGTTAGAAGAGTTTACTCGTGAACAGATGGATGAATTAAATAAAATTATTGAAAAATACAGAGTGGAGCCGGGAGGAATAGTACCCTTACTGGAAGAAGCCCAAGATCTCCTCGGATACCTGCCTGTTACTATCCAGAAACAAATATCTAATAAAACAAATATCCCTTTAAGCAGAATTTATGGAATAGTAACCTTTTATTCATTCTTTACTATGACCCCTCGAGGTAAACACACGGTCCAGGTCTGTTTAGGTACAGCTTGTTATGTTAGAGGAGGTAAGAAAATTGCGGAAACATTAGAGGTAGAATTTGGAGTAAAGTCTGGAGAGACCACTGCCGATAGAATATTTACTTATGAAACAGTAGATG
>NMQN01000282.1 GCA_003575245.1 Candidatus Atribacteria bacterium 1244-E10-H5-B2
CGTATAGTATATCGTAAAGAAAAAATATTGTATAGTGTGGAGGGAACTAGCGTGAAGCGTATACATTTGGTTATATAATTGGTTAGTTGGTTAGTATCTCGTTAAGATGGTTGGTTAGTTAGCCGGTTTACTGGTTACCCGGTTTAGAGATTAATGCCAATTCAGTTAACCTTCTAACCAACCGGACAATTATTTTCGGTTGCAAATTTCAAGTAAGGGTGTATTGTACGCTCCTGCTTTTACTAACGACTAACGACTATTCACTATCGACTAGTTAAACGACTAATTAATCTGTCCTGACCGGCATTAAAATATAAGTATAATCCTTGTCTTCGTCTGGTGTAATAATTACCGGATTGAGCGGTTCATTTAATTTTATCATGGTGTTTTCTTTTTTTATTATCTTTAATACATCTAAAATATAATCAGTGTTAAAAGTTATGGTAATGTCTTCTCCTTTTTTTAAACAAGAAATCTTCTCAGAAGCTTCTCCGGTGCTCGGGCTCTCAGCTTTCAAAATTATTTCGCATCTTTCCTCTTTTTGGTCACCTCTTTCATTAATAGCTTCCATTTTTACCGTATTTAAATCTTCTCTTACAAAAAGAGAAATTCTTTCCATTTTATCCGTAAAATTTTTGGTGTTCACTTTTATTTCGGTTTTAAAGGAATCTGGAATAATCTGGTGATAATCCGGAAATTGCCCTTCTATTAATCGAGAATATATTCTTATACTGTTCTTCTGGCCGTCAGGAAATAAAATAAACAAAATCTGTTTTTCTCCAATTCTGACTTCGGCAAACACTTCCTTATTATCTAAAAGGAGTCTGGATAATTCTGAAAGTGCCCGGTATGGAATAATAACTTCTACCCCTTCAGTTAAAAGGCTTTCTATTTTTATCGACTCAATATTTTTAAGAGCTAATCTATGGCTATCAGTGGTAACTATTTCTATTTTATTATCTATTATTTTAAATAGAGCTCCGTTTAAAAAGGTTCTATTTTCGTCACGTGATGTAGCGAATATAACTTGCTGAATAGCTTCTTTTAATAATTTTTGGTTCAGTTTAGTTTTGGCTCTTATTTTTATTTCCGGAAAATTAGAGAATTCTTCTGCGGAAAAACCTAAAATTTTATAATTAGAACTATTTTCTTTAACGGTAGTTATATTATTATCTGAGCATTCTATCTCTATTTTTCCTTCAGGAAACTTTTTAATCAATTCGCTTATTATTCTGCTGGGGATAACCGTAGAACCGGTCTCAATAACCTGTGCCGGGATATAACAATCTATCCCGATTTCTAAATCAGTAGCGAATAGATGGACTTTATTGTCCTCATTCGCTTCAAAAAGTATTCCGTTGTAGATGGGGAGTCCAATTCTACTGGATATTCCCTTTTGTACTGTTTGGATACCGTGTAATAAACTTTCTTGAGAACAGATAATCTTCATATTTTTACTCCTTTACTCTAAATAATTAAATAAAGATATAGTATTATTAGTAGTAGTATTGTTGAAATTGGGGAAAGAAAAACAAATCTTAATATTTTATTATAAACATCCTGTGGATAAAACTAGGGATAAAGTTTTTAAATATTAACAAATTCCCCATTTTTTATTTCCAATTAAAAAAAATATCTAACAACTGAAAGTTTTAAACATATTATTAAAAGGTTATTAACAATTAACCTTTTCTAATATTTAAACTTAAATTATCTATAATATCTTTAAAACCCTTATCTTTATTAATTTTATTTTTAATTTTAGTGTAAGAATGAATAATGGTGGTATGGTCTCTTCTACCAAAGGCTTCCCCTATTGAAGTTAGTGACAGATCGGTTAATTCCCGGGAGAGATAAATAGCCACCTGTCTGGCCAAAACAACATCTTTAGTCCTTTTTTTAGATAATAAAGAATTAACTTTAATAGTATAATAATCTGTTACCGTTTTTTGAATCTGACCAATAGAAATCTTTTTATTTTCTAAAGGGATAATATCTTTTAATATATCCTGGGCTAAAGAAACAGATAATTCCTTTTTAGTGAAAGTAGAAAAGGCAACTAATTTAGTTAAAGCTCCTTCTAATTGTCTGATATTAGAAGGAATTTTCTCGGCGATAAAGTCGATTGCTTCAGCAGGCACATTTAAATTTTCTGCCTGGGCCTTTTTTCTTAAAATAGCAATACGGGTCTCGAAATCAGGAGGCTGGATATCAGTTATTAATCCCCATTCAAAACGAGAGATTAAGCGATTTTCTAAAGTAGGAATATCTTTTGGGGGCCGGTCACTGGTGATTACTATTTGTTTATTAGAATCATACAAAGTATTGAAGGTATGGAAAAATTCTTCCTGGGTCCTCTCTTTCCCGGCCAAAAACTGTATGTCATCGATTAATAGCACGTCTACACTGCGGTATTTATCACGGAATGCAACAGTACGGTCATCCCTTATAGAATCAATCATCTCGTTAGTGAATTTTTCCGAAGATATATACAAAACTTTAATTTTACCTTTTTGTTGCGTAATGTATCTACCAATGGCCTGTATTAGATGAGTTTTACCCAAGCCTACTCCCCCATATACAAATAAAGGGTTGTAAGATTTAGAGGGAGATTGAGCTACTGCAAGGCAGGCAGCGTGGGCAAAGCGGTTACCGTCCCCCACCACAAAACTATCGAAAGTGTATTTTGGGGTTAAAACAAGTTTATTGTCTTTTGAAAAAGGCTCTGCTTTTTTTATGTTCTTTTTGGAGTGAGGGGTAGAGTGAGCAGGAGTGGAAGATTTTTGATCAGCTGTTCTAAACTCTATTTTTAAATTGTCATCTGAGCCAAGAGTCCTTTTAAGAACATCCTTAATAAAGGCGGTATAATGTTTTTCTAACCAATCTTTGCAAAAGTCGCCGGGGACAGAAAGTATCAACTCGTTTTCATCGAATTTTACAACTTTTGTTTGGCTGAACCAGCTATTATAAGCCTGGGGGCTCAATTCTTCTTTAATTGTTTCCAAAATTTTATTCCACAGTTCTTCAATCTCTGCAAACTCCATATATATACACCTTCCCGTACAATTAAATATTTTTTATCCGAATTTGATTATAAAAGTTTTATAGAGTGAAAAAGAGTTATCAAACTATAAACTATTTGCGAAAACCTATAGGTTATGGGGGTTTTATGAATTTTCCCCAAAGTTAACAGCTGTCTGTGGAAAACCCCAGGAGAGTTTTTTTATTAAATTTTAACATTTTCCTCGAAAAAATAAACTTTAATACTTTATTTATAGATTGCTAAACAGCTAAAATTAAAGGACTTAAAGAAGTTATTAACAGTTTATTAACATCTGTGGACAACTTGGGTGAAAATGCAATTTATTTTATACTTATAATAGCAAAAATATTTTTATTAAGCAAAAATATTTTTCCGCGTTAACTGGGGGCGGGAAGGCAGCTGACAAACAAAGTTTACATATCTACCCGGAACAGAGAGCTTTAAAGGCGAAAATAAAATTTCGGGATTCTCCCGTTAGTCTAAACTTTAGTGAGGTAGTTAGATAAAAAGAAGAATACTACTTTATTTGTATTTTTCTCTTTCTTAACTCGATACTCGATACTATATACTTTCCCCATAAGCTTGACATTTAGAGTATATTAAAGATATAATTTTCATTGAATTTTAAATTCTACATTTTTCACAAAGAAAGAGAGAGCCAGTTAAATGAAGCGGACCTATCAACCAAACACCAGAAAAAAACTGAAAGTACATGGATTTCGTCAAAGAATGAGTACTAAAGCCGGCCGTGTGATATTAAAGAGAAGGCGTTTAAAAGGGCGTAAGCGTCTTACGGTATCCGGATAATTAATTTTATAAACATAAGAGGAATTTTGATAAAGAGAAAATTGTCAAAAACCAGTGAATTTAAGAAGGTTTTTTCGGAAGGCAGAAGAACCGAAGACAAGAATTTAATAATATTTATTTTAAAAAACGATTATGATTTTAACCGATTGGGGATAGTAGTAAAAAAAGAGACAGGAAAGGCAGTAGTTCGAAATAAGATAAAAAGACGGCTAAAAGAAGCAAGCCGATTGCTAAACAAGAAATTACTTCCAGGATATGATATAATCGTACAGACCAAAAACAATATTAGGGAATCAAACTATTTCGAGACATATCATGATTTAGAAAGCCTTTTTGATAAAGGGAGATTGTTTTTATAAAAAAGAAGCAGCAAACAGGAGGTTTAAACCAATATAAAGAAAATCTATGCTCTTTCTTAAAGAAAAGAAGAAGCAATAGGTCTTTGTTAAGGATTTTATGAATAAAATAATTATTTTACTAATAAGTTTTTATCAAAAATATATATCCCCTTTAAAACCTGCCACCTGTAGGTTTTATCCTACCTGTTCCGAATATGCCACACAGGCCCTAAAAAAATACGGCTTTTTAAAAGGTTTGCGGCTTTCTGCGGGGAGGGTATTGCGCTGCCACCCCTTTAGCTCGGGAGGCTATGATCCCCTTCCCGATTATTCGGGGGTTTGTGCACATTGTGCACATAAAAAATAACACATAATACGACAATATAAATAAAATAAAGATAATAGAAGAAAAACAAAAAAACAAAAAGATAAAGGAGAAAATATGTGGAGTTCTTTAATCACGCTGGTCACTAAACTGTTAACAGTGCTCTATGGTTTTACCCACAATTATGGAGTTGCTATTATATTACTAACTATTTTTATTAGGTTAATCTTGTATCCCTTAATGCAGAAACAGATGGTTTCCATGAGGGAGATGCAGAAAATCCAGCCTTTAATGAAAGCGGTACAGGAGAAATATAAGAACGACAAGGAAAGTTTAAACAAGGAGTTAATGGCTTTGTACAAGGAACATAAAGTCAATCCTATGGGCGGATGTTTGCCTTTGTTAATTCAAATGCCCATATTAATCCTGCTCTTCCAGACCTTAAGAGTGTTTAAATATCATATTCCTAACACCGAAATAATAAACGGTGGATTTTTATGGATTGCCAATCAAGTTGAAATTTTAAAAGATGGCTTACCCGTAATTGTGGGGGGATTGGCTGCTCCAGAGCAGTTAATTGGTTTAGGTGGTGGAATTTTTGGAATAGAGCATATTGGGATATTGCCTTTTTTAGTAGGAGGCTCAATGTATATTCAACAAAAGATGACCTCCCCCGGTGCTGCCGCAGGCAAAGGCGGAGGGTCTGGCGAACAGACTCAAAAGATGATGACCATCATGATGCCCTTAATGATTGGATTTATGAGCTTCAGCCTGCCTTCTGGTTTAACCTTGTACTGGTTTACCTCTACTCTTTTAGGAATTGGCCAGCAATACCTGATTAACAAAAAAGCACCTGTAATAGCCGAAGCCCCAAAAGAAATTGTTTTGGGTAAAGGAGAGAAACCAACTGACAAAAAACCGGAGAAACCGGTGTCTCTTAAAGAAGAACCCTGGATCCCGGGTTATGAAGGAACAGGCGTAGGAAACCCCTCCGGAGGCAAGACAAAAACTAAAAAATATAAAAAAGGCAAAAGAAGATAAATTAGTCATTTAATACTCGTTAGCGAATAAACCTAGCTTGGAGCGTATAGCGTATAGCGTATAGGCGCGGGTAATAAGTGTAAGAAAAACACAAAATACAGGACTCGAATTGAAAGTGCATTTAGTATATATAGCATGCAGTACAGAGCAAAAAAAATACAGAAAACAGACGCAAAATAATATGGCTAATCAATCTTTGTCCTAACTGGTAAACCGGCTAACTGGCTAACAGGGTAACTCCAACTAGCTAACCAGTTAACCAAGTAACCAACTAACGAATCAAAGGATACAATTAAATCAAAGATGAATATTTTATCCAACTGCATTACACCAGAATTATAAATCTAAAGTTTAGACATGAAAGAGGGAACAGATTTGGAAAACATCAATGACTTTGAATTAAATCTTCAAGAAAAAGCTAAAATAACTCTGGAAAAAATAGTAAATTTTATCACAGAGGACGGAGAAATACAGGTAATTAACAACGAAGAGGTTAATACAATTGTTTTAGGAATAAAAACCTCTAATCCCGGAGTATTGATTGGAAGACATGGACATACTCTTGATGCCCTTCAATATATTGTTAACATTATAGCTAATAAAGAAATCGAAGAACCTGAAAGAAAAAAAATAATAGTTGATATCGAAGGTTATAAGGAAAGAAGAGAAGATATTGTTTCCAAATACGCTCATGAAAAAGCAGAAATAGTGAAAAAAACAGGAAAAAAGATTGCTCTTTGTTATATGAATGCGGTGGAAAGAAGAATTGTTCATCTTGTTTTACAGGAAGAGCCCCTGATAGCCACTTATAGTGAAGGGACAGAGCCTTTTAGAAAAGTCATTATAGCCCCAAAAGAAAACGAAAACAATACAGAAGAATAATAAAGAATTATCAGCAAGCATAAAAAGTTAGATATTATCCCCAGGATGAATATTGATCTTTTTATGCTTTTTTGTTATTAGTATTTAATATGATATTATATCGTGAAGAAAGAAGGAGTCAGATACTAGAAGTAATTGAAACTGACTATCTCCTTTTTTTGTATTGCGAACGACCGTAGGGAGTGCGGCAATCTCGTATATAGTCTATAGCGTATATAGTGAAAAACGAAAGGCGCAAAACTGAATTCGTATCTCGTATCCCGTGAAGAAAATAGAATGAAGAAGCAAGGAGACAGAATAAATTCGTATTGCGTATTGCCCTGCGCCCCTACTTCTGTCATTCCCATGGAAACGGGAATCTATCTTTAAGTATTGTTCCGGATTCCCACTGCAGTTTACACTCACGAAAGCGGGTGTGGGATAAAAATATTAACCAGGCGTCTCGCATGTCCTACTCCAGGGACGATGCATCATCGTGGCCTTATTTCCGAATTCTGATTTTATTAACGCAATACTCGATACGATATACTAACGACTGTTCACTATTGAACTAGCGACTAAACAAGGAGAATGCTTATGAAATTTTGGGAAAATGATACCATTGCTGCTATTTCTACCCCAATTGGGGAAAGTGGAATTGGCATTGTCAGAATAAGCGGCCCAAAAGCCTTAAGAATAGCCCAAGAGTTATTTAGAGATAAAAAATTAAATAAAAAAAAGATTAAAGAATTTTCTAATTATACCGTTCATTATGGATTTGTAGTAGATCCGGGAAGCGAGGGGAAAATTGATGAGGTTATTTTAGTTTTAATGAAAAAACCCCAAACGTATACCCGGGAAGATATTATAGAATTCAATTGCCATGGTGGAGTGATCTCTCTCAGGAAAGTTCTGGAAACGGCGATTAATTGCGGGGCGAGGATGGCTGAACCGGGAGAATTTACTAAAAGAGCCTTTTTAAACGGTAGAATTGATTTAAGCCAGGCTGAAGCAGTAATTGACCTTATTCAGGCTAAAACCGAGAGGAGCTTAAGTTCTTCCTTAGCCCAATTGGGTGGGAGCTTAAAGAAGAAGATTACAGATTTGAGGAATAGGTTGATAAGGATTTCCGCAGAGATTGAAGCCCCTATGGATTTTCCCGACCAGGACATTAAAGAGATATGCCCGAAAAAAGTAGAAGAAAATATAAGTTATATTTTAAAAGAGGTTAATTCCCTCATAGAGACTCTAGACTACGGGAAAATGCTTAAAGAAGGGATAAATACTTTGATAGTTGGAAAGGCTAATGTAGGGAAATCCAGTCTTTTCAATACTTTGTTAAGAGAAAATCGGGCTATTGTTACTCGTCTGCCGGGGACAACAAGAGATACCATCGAAGAGCTAATCAATATTAAAGGAATAGCTTTTAAGGTAATAGATACCGCCGGGCTTAAAACTCCAGAAAATATCATTGAAAAGATAAGCATTAAAAGGATGATGAAACATTTACAAGAAGCAAAGCTAATTTTGGCTATGTTTGATTCAAGTGTTCCCCTGTCTTCAGAAGACAAAGAAGTAATTAAAGAAATAAAAAAAGGAAAGAATGAAAGCAAAAAAGTTATAGTAATCGAAAACAAGATAGATTTAAAGGAAAAGATTGACAGACAAAAGCTATTTGGTCTTTTAAATATCAAAGATAGTATAAAGATATCTTTGAAAGAAAAGATTGGTACAGAAGAGTTAGAAGAAAAGCTTGCCCGGGCAGCTACAGAGGGCTTAGTGATACCAGAAAATGGAGTGGTTATAAATAATATAAGGCAGGCAAACCGACTAAATAGGGCGAAACAGGGATTAGAGCATGTATTGGCAGGACTGAAGGATAAAATAGCATATGATTTTTTAACTGTCGACTTAAAAGATGCCCTTGATTCTTTAGGGGAAATAACCGGGGATTCTATAAGTGATGAAATAGTTAATGATATATTTTCTCGTTTTTGTATCGGAAAATAATATATTAATTTTGCATAATACGGTAAAAAATCTTCTCTTAAATAAGCAATGTTCCACGTGGAACATTTTAAAAACCAACTGTGAATAAACTGTGGAAAACTTTAAATTAGTTAGAAACAAAGCTTTTAAGCTATTTCCCCAATCAGAGCATATATTCACATAAAAAAATAAGTTTAAAAAATACTTATGTAAAATGTTTAATCAATTTATTTATAGCAAGGAACCAAGGATCCACAAACTGAAAATAATTTTTTGATTGTGGTTTTTTGAAATTTGAATTAGAATGGGTTTAAATCATAATATCTAATATTATTTTATGCATGTGGATAAATTGTGGAAAAGCATAACTAGTCGATAGTGAATAGGCGTTAGTCGTTAGTTAGTGAGTATATAGTATATAGCGAAAAACGAAAAGCGTAAAACTAAATTCGTATCTCGCAGAGAAAATAGAAGTCAGGAGTCAGGAGCCAGAATAGAACCGTATTGAATATCGAGCATTGCGTATTGCGTGAGAAAAGTTACCCTGTTGGCCAGTTACCCGGTTTACCAGTTAGGATAAAGACTGATTGTCTATGTTATCCTGTATATATTCTACGTATTTTCTTTACTATATACTATATACTAAACGTATTTTGCATCTTGAAACTCTAAGCTAACAACTGAGAACCGCAAAATGAAAGCTTGTATTTAATGCTAACGACTAATTTAAAAGAGGAGATTTATTTTTTTGTTAAAGGATGATGAAAATATTTTAATTGATGGCTGCCAAAAAATGGGAATTAATATTAATAATGAACAGATTAGAAAATTTTCCCGATATTTAGAGTTATTAGTACAATGGAATCAAAAAATAAATTTAACTTCTTTGAAAACCCCCAAGGAAATAATCATTAAACACTTTTTAGACTCTATTAGCTGTGTAAAAGTTATTAATAAGTATGTTAATATAGAAGGAATAAGCGTAATTGACGTAGGAGCAGGCGCTGGCTTCCCGGGCATGCCGATTAAAATAATATATCCTTCAATTAGATTGTCTCTCCTGGAAGCAAGAAAGAAGAAGACCATATTTCTGGAAAAGGTAACAGAGGAAATAAATTTTCAGAAAGTTAAAATACTCAACGGTAGAGCAGAAATATTCGGGAGAAGTGTAGATTTTCGGGAGAAATATGATATTGTTATATCCAGAGCAGTAGCTCCCTTAAACGTTCTCAGCGAATATTGCCTTCCTTTAGTAAGAGTGGGGGGATTGTTTATAGCTCAGAAAGGAAGGTCGTATAAGCAAGAAACAGAAAAAAGCCTTAAGACGGTTCAGGTTTTAGGTGGAGAGCTGATTGGAGCGGAAAACGTTAGAATTCCCTTTATAAATCAGGAAAGATATCTTCTAGTAATCAAGAAAATAAAAGATACTCCTTCGAAATACCCTAGAAAAGAAGGTCTTCCCCAAAAAAGACCTTTGTAATTTTGAAATATTTTTGATAATATAAATAATATATTGCAGAAAAATAAAAACGCGAAACCATAACTTAAAATTTAAAATTAAAACAAAGCCGATAACCGACTTGCCTTGTCTTAACACTAATGACTAATTTGACTGGAAGATTGGATGACCAGTAGGCTGGCAGACTAATTGCGTGATTAGTAGTAAGTTTATGTTTTAAGTTTTCAAAAACAGTTTACTTATTACAGGTTACACACTACACAACTTGAGCAACTAATATTAATTGGTGAACTGGTCAATTAATTCGTATCTCGTATCTTGAAATATAGCGGATAGCGTTTAGCGTACAGCGTGTAGTAGGGGCGCATTGTAATACGTCCCTACAATAACTGAAAACTGTAAACTATAAATTATCGATTAATATATAGGTGAGCTTGTTCCCCGTTTTCACGGGGACAGTCTTTGTGAAAAAGGGGAATACCTTTCTCTGAACTAAGGTAGGGGTTCGATTCATCGAACCCGCGAAAAGAAGTTGCCCATATAGACCGGGGTGTATTAATCCGCCCCCTACACCAGATTCGTGGCAATAACATAAAACGCAATAAAATAACAACTAATTTATTTTGTATCTATTTAATATATTTTCTTTACTATACAACTACATACTATATACTAAGCGCAACTTGCAATTGTAAGCTGACAATTGAAAATTTTAAACCTGTATTAATAAACAAGCGTTCCACGTGGAACATTAATTGTCATGAACAAATGTTCTTTTTATAATTTCTGTACAATCTAATACTCACGTAAATAGTTATAATTTAATTGTATGTCTTGATTTGTTAGTTGGTTACTCGGTTAGCCAGTTAGCCGGTTTACCAGTTAAGACAAAGACTGGTTAACCATGTTATTTTGCATTTATAAACCGAAAACTAACAACTATCGACTAATTAATTTTGTAATTTGTATTTTGTGCTAACGACTAACGACTATTCACTAACGACTAATTTATAGCCGGTGTAATCATTTTAGGAGAATATTTATGACCAAGCTCTTGGCAATCACCAATCAAAAAGGTGGAGTAGGTAAAACCACTACTGCAGTAAATCTAAGTACTTCTGTGGCCTTACATAAAAGAAAAACATTATTGATAGACATAGACCCCCAGGGGAATACCAGCACCGGCATAGGTTTGGATAGAACAAAAGTTAAAAGATGTATTTATGATTTATTGATTAATCGAGCGCCGATAAAAGAAATCATTTTACCGACCCAGGTAAAAAATTTATATATTTTACCTTCTACCATTCAATTAGCCGGAGCAGAAATAGAATTAGTCAATTATATCTCCCGGGAAAACAAATTAAA
Organism: Candidatus Atribacteria bacterium 1244-E10-H5-B2; assembly: GCA_003575245.1. Next base: position 11,232 of record NMQN01000282.1, read on the forward strand.
ACACGCAATTAAACCAATAAAGGATGATTATGATTACATAATTATTGATTGCCCCCCTTCTCTGGGTCTTTTAACCCTAAACTCTCTTACTGCTGCCGATGCGGTTATTATTCCCATACAGTGTGAATATTATGCCTTAGAAGGTATTGGGCAATTACTAAAAACTATAAATTTAGTCAGAGAAAATCTAAATTCATCTTTAGAAATCGAAGGTATTCTACTGACTATGTATGATAGCCGCACAAATCTTTCCCGCGATGTTGTTAAGGAAGTTAAAAAATATTTTAAGGGAAAGATATTTAAAGCAGTTATCCCACGAAATGTCAGAGTGAGCGAAGCCCCCAGCTACGGCAAACCGGTTGTGTTATATGATACAAAATCTAAAGGGGCGATAGCTTATAAAAAATTAGCCCGAGAGGTGATATCAAATGATTAAAAGAGGATTGGGAAAAGGGTTAGAAGCCCTTATCCCCAAGGCCGAACACAAAGAAAAAGGACTTGTTATTGAAATGGACGTAGAAAGCTTAACCCCTGGCCTTTTTCAGCCCCGCAAAAATTTCGATAGAGAAAAAATGGAAGAGCTGAAAGGATCAATTAAGAAGCACGGAATAATTCAACCGATCGTAGTAAGGAAAATGGCTAATGGGTATGAGATTGTTGCCGGAGAACGGAGGTTAAAGGCTGTTAAAGAGATCGGTCTAAAGAAGATACCGGCAATTATTAAAAGCATTAACAATGAAAAAAGTTTAGAGATTGCCTTAGTAGAAAATATTCAAAGAGAAGATCTTAATCCTGTTGAACAGGCCAATGCCTTCAAAAGATTGATAGATGAGTTTAAACTTACCCAACAAGAATTAGCAGAAGCAACTGGAAAGAGTAGGGCTTTGGTCACAAATACCATCAGACTATTAAAATTGAATCCGGATATACAAAAAAATATTTCTGAAGGGAAAATATCCTTTGGCCACGCCAAATTATTATTAAGCATAGAAGATGAAGAAGTGCAAAAAGCAGTGTGTGACAGAATAATATCTAATGATTTATCGGTAAGAGATACCGAGCGGCTGATTAAAAACATTGAAAAGGTGCAAAAAAAGCAATTTAAAGTTAAGAATATTACCATTGAGCGTTTCCCCGAGGTAGAGGGAAAATTAAGAGATATTTTAGGGACTAAGATAAGCATATTATATGACGGCAAGAAAGGGAATATAAGTATAGAATTTTATAGCAAAGAAGATTTACGAAGAATTGCTGGTTTGCTATTAAAAGAAGGGCAAATTAGTCCTTAGCATATAAATAGTATCGAGTATATAGTATATAGCAAAGAAAATAAAAGTTAGAATTCGGAAACCAAGATTTAAAATATTAAATAGAGGATAAATTTTTAGTGTAATTACGACAAATTTTATTAACTCAAAAATATACGCTAAATGCTGTACGCTCCACGCTAGAATTATAATGGGTAGGAAAAAATAGAAAGGATGATTTAAAATGAGTAAAGAGAGTTTTAATAATTTAATTTTTGTTTTGTTTTTATTGGTTACAGTTTTTATCTCCGGAATTTTTTTGGCTCTTTCTTTAAGATTATTTTCCTTAGAAAGTTTTTTCTTTAAAACAAATTATTGGATTTATTCTAATTTCTTCAACCAGATCATCTTGGGCTTAGTGGGGGTTTTATTAATTTTTTTGGCTATTTATTTAATCTGGCAAAAAGCTCAAATTAATAAGGGAAATTTATCCGTAGTTCAAAAGACTTCATTTGGGGAAATTAAAATTTCTATCGGGTCTATAAAGCGTTTGGCCTTAAAAGTGGTTAAAGGGATGGAAGAGATTAGGGAAACGAGGCCAGAGGTTAATATTCTAAAGTCCGGGGGAATAAATATAGATCTTCATCTTTCCGTAAAGCAGGACGTAAACATTCCGGAACTTTCAGAGAAAATTCAACGAAAGGCAAAGGAATATATTTTAGAAACAAGCGGGATTGAAACAAAAGAAATCAAGATACACATAGATAAAATATTTTATGAAGACAAAAAATAGTTTAATTAAATTTTTTAAAAAGTGTGGTGGATAAGAATGTCAGATAAACAGGTTGTTAAAGGTAATCCCCAAGAACAAGAATTAGGGAATATAGCGGTTTCCAAAGATGTAGTAGCCGTAATTGCTGCTTTAGAAACTATAAAAATTAGAGGAGTGGTCGGTATCACCAGCGGGCATAGGGGTAAATCACCCAATATATTATCCCGGAAGGACCTGGCTAAGGGCGTGGAAGTGTGGATGAAGCCGGGAGAAGCGGCAATTACTATTCCTATTGTTACCGCTTACGAAGTAGGAATTTTTAAAGTAGCTGAAGAGGTACAGCGTAGAGTAAAAGACGCTATCTGTTCCATGACCGGCTTAAAAGTTCTTAAGGTCGATGTTAATGTACAGGGGATTAAATTTAAAGAGGAAAAAAAGAAAATACAGAAAGAAACGCAGAAAGAAATACGGAAAGAAACAAAAAAATAAATCACAGAAAGAATAAATTGGTGAAATTAAAGTGACAGAAATTATAAAATTATTGGTAGTAATCGCTATAATTATTTTCTTAATAAGAAAGAAATGGAATTTAGGGTATATTATACTGCTGTCCTCCTTGTTATTAGGGTTATTATTCGGATTGAACCTCAAAGAAATAGGAATTAATTTTGTACAGGCGACAATGGACCCGATAACTATTAGATTAATCGGAATAATTGTATTGGTTTTTTTGCTAAGCAGTATTTTAAAAAGGATAGAAAGTTTAAAAGATATAGTTGATTCCCTTCAAAAGTTGGTAAAGGACTATAGATTGATATTGGCCTTTATCCCTTCTTTTTTGGGTTTGCTGCCTATGCCAGCCGGAGCCATGTTTTCCGCTCCTATGGTTAAAGAGATAGGAGATCGGGTAGGGCTTAA
>NMQN01000907.1 GCA_003575245.1 Candidatus Atribacteria bacterium 1244-E10-H5-B2
TTTTTTAAAATAGCCATGCGTCCTTGAAAACAAGAGGATTGCATGGCTATTTTTTGCCTTTATTTTTTTCCATTTTATGATATAATATTTTGGTAATATTATAAATAGATTAATTACTATTTTTTCTTTATCTAATGATATAATATATACTAATAAAAATTAAAAAGAAAGGGAGTAGAAGTATGATCAATTATGTTATTAGGAGAATTTTATGGGCTATACCGGTTTTATTGATAATATCTTTAGTGACTTTTAGTTTAGCCCATGTTATTCCCGGAGGACCTTTTGACAAAGAAAAACCATTACCAAAAGAGATTATTGCCAATTTAGAGGCTTATTACGGTTTAGATGACCCTCTCTGGAAGCAATATACTGATTACCTTTGGAATGCCCTCCATGGTGATTTTGGGCCTTCTTATTCTTCTCGAAGCAGGACGGTAAATGATATTATGAGCGCACATTTTCCCGTTTCAGCCCAATTGGGGGTGTTAGCCTTAATTATAGCTATGGTGGTGGGGATTCCTCTGGGGATGGTTTCTGCCCTAAAACAAAATTCTTTTATAGATTATTTCTGTATGTTCTTTGCTTTATTGGGGGTTTCTGTTCCGGCAATGACTTTAGGACCTCTACTGATCTGGGTTTTTGCTCTAAAACTGAATATATTACCAGTTGCCCGATGGGGAACCTGGCAGCAGGCTATTATGCCTGCCTTTACTTTAGGTATAGGAGGTGCTGCTATTTTAGCAAGATTAACCAGAGCGAGTATGCTGCAAGTGATTAGAGAAGATTACATCAGGACTGCAAGATCAAAGGGAGTCTCAGAAAAAAACGTCACCGTCCATCACGCGCTGAAAAATGCCCTTATTCCGGTGGTAACTGTAATAGGTCCCATGTTTGCTGCCTTGGTTACCGGCTCATTAATTGTAGAGCAGATATTTGCTATCCCGGGTTGTGGAAAATATTTTATTACCAGTATTACCAATCGAGATTATCCCGTGGTTCTAGGTATTATGTTACTTTATGCAGTTCTTATAATTGTGGCAAATTTAGTAGTAGATTTAACCTATGCATGGATTGACCCTCGGATTAAATATACTTAGGATTATTACAAAATAAGGAGGATATATTATCTTGGAAGTAAAATTAAAAGAAAAAGAAAAGCTTGAAAATGAAACAGCTATTCCGAAGAGACCTGAGGTAAATCTATGGAAAGATGCCTTTCGAAGATTATTAAAAAACAGAATGGCTGTACTGGGAGGAATAATAGTTATTGTTTTGCTTATTCTTGCTATTTTTGCTCCTTATATTGCCCCTTATCATTATGCTGACGGTAGCCTTATAAATAATTATGCTAAGCCGGGAGCCAAATATCTATTAGGTGCAGATTTTATGGGTCGAGATGTATTAAGTAGAATTATTTACGGCACCAGAATATCATTAAGTGTAGGAATAGTCGGGGCTGTTACTGCCTTTATAATAGGAGTGCTCTACGGAGTTGTTTCGGGATATTATGGAGGAAAGATCGATAATGTTATGATGCGTTTTGTAGATATTATGTACGGTTTTCCTACCTTATTATTAATTATTTTAATGATGGTTCTATTTAAGTCTACCTTTGCGGTAACTACTCCTGGCACTTTTGCTGCAACATTGAGCGCTATTGATAGGGCTTTTGGAGGATTATTTTTTATTTTTATTGGTATAGGGATAACTGCTTGGCGGAACATTGCACGTATTGCCCGGGGAATGGCTCTGTCCTTACGGGAAAAGGAATTTGTAGAAGCAGCTCGAGCAACAGGAAACAGTAATTTACAGATAATATTTAAACACGTAACACCTAATTTAATAGGTCCCTGTATTGTAAGGGTAACTTTAGCAATACCTATATACATTACCTTTGAAGCATTTTTAAGTTTTATCGGTTTAGGAGTGAATCCTCCTACCCCGAGCTGGGGAATGTTGATTTCAGAGGGGTATCAAGCAATGCGTTCTTATCCTCATTTGGCTATATATCCCGGATTAGCTTTGGCTATCACCATGATGGCTTTTAATTTTTTGGGTGATGGATT
>NMQN01000276.1 GCA_003575245.1 Candidatus Atribacteria bacterium 1244-E10-H5-B2
CCATAGTTACACATCACTCATCACTTAATTATAATTTACGTTCTATAATATTATGGCTATTTCCCAAAAAGCCAAAAATATTTTCAACAGGTTGTGTATATGGTACGTTGCAGATAATTTTATAGCAAATTATGACTTTTTGGTTATAATTATGTTGTAGGGGCACAATGAATTGTGCCCTTGCCATATTATTACTGATTTCTCCTGTGGGCACGATGCATCGTGCCCCTACATTACTATTTTGTGTACTTTTTGGGTTACAATCATATTATAAAATAAAATTAAAAATTTTTAAAAGAGTGGTTGCATAATCAATTCTTCTGTATTATAATTGCCAGTGATTTCAAAGTAAAATAAAATAAATAAAATGTTAGAATAAATATAAAGAGGGAAGGAGGAAAAAGACTATGGAAATAATAATGGCCATGATTGATAGAGTGATGGATTCAAACATTTATATAGGGGCAGGAATTATTTTTTTATCGAGAGTTTTGGATGTAGCTATGGGAACTTTTAGAGTTCAGATGATAGTAAGAAGAAAAAAGCTTATTGCCGGTGTGCTTGGTTTTTTTGAAGTTTTGATTTTTATTTTAATAGTAAGTAAAGTGATACAGGATATTGGGAATTGGCATAATGTTATTGCCTATTGTGGAGGTTTTGCCATCGGAAATATAGTTGGGATATATATATCTGAAAAAATCTATAAAGAGATAATTTCTGTAGGTATTATTTCCAGAAATAAATGGCAGGGAATCGAAGAGAAACTTCGGGAAGAAGGATTCGGAGTTACCCGAAATGTGGGATATGGTAAAGATGGAGAAGTTCAGATTCTCAAAGTAATATGCGAAAGAAATTATTTTCCCAAAGTAAGGGATATCTCTTTAGAACATGACCCTAAAGTCTTTATTACTTCCTATCTTCTTACCGGTAAAAATGGCGGGCGTATGTATGGAGTAAAAAGTAAGCTTTAATAATTGTTCCAAAGAGCTTTTAAATGTCTGGGTTTATCGATATCCAGAGCGATTTCCGGAGGAGAGAGGATGGCTTTCCCTTTATAACCCCCCAATAATTCGGGGACTCTCTTTTCCAGATCCTGAATAGATAGATATTTTCGTAAGTATTTTACGGTTATTCGAGCCCCTAAGAGCCGGGCTATTTTTAAAGGATGTTTCCTGAAATAGATAAAATCGTTGATTATATCTGCAAAATCAGTGATAATCCGCGGATTTATTAAAAGAATATTCCCCCCGGTAAAAGTTCCTTCAACAAGATTGGCATAAACCCTTCTTAAATCCGAAGAGGGGTAAGACTGTTGATAAACTTCTTTATCGATTATAGGATAATAAATATCAAAACCAGGCCACCCATAACACTCTTTTATAAAACAATCGATATGTTTTTCGGTTATTAAAGGGGCATCACAAGTTGAGATTAATATTAAGGGGTCTTTTTTGAGGGGTAAAATTCCTGATTTCAAGGTATCGGGAATAGTTTTACCACCGAGAATGGTTAGATAGACCAGATCTTTTGTTAATTTTTGCACTTCTTCGGGCCCTGCTACTATAATTTTATCAGTGTATTTTGATTTTTTTAGAGATTCTATAATATAAAGAATCATGGGTTTGCGGCGAGGGCCTATTTCAATTAAAGCTTTATTTTCTTTACCGGTAAATTTTCTCATGCTTATTTTGCTTTTTCCACCTGCCAGCAACAAGACATTTATTTTCTCAATCATAATTAATTCCATCCTGATTTTTAAATTTATTGTATGGGAATTTCCTTTCCCCCCAAGTCTATTGTAGATAAAATATTTGTGTTTAAGGGCAGAATTGTGTATCTTGTATTTAACACTAACGACTAATTTAGATTATATAATAAAAACATTAACAAGACAAAAAGAGGGGGAAAATTTATGTCTGAAAAATATTTTAAATATACTATTTTTTTAACTGCTTGGGGATGGGCAGGATTTGTAGTTGATCGAAAAGGCTTGCGGATTTTTGTTTTGCCGGAAGAGAGAAAAGAGGATGTTCTTTTTAAAATAAAGAAAGAGTTAAAATATTTTT
>NMQN01000516.1 GCA_003575245.1 Candidatus Atribacteria bacterium 1244-E10-H5-B2
TCGTCTCCTTTTGTTCTCCTCTTCTTTCTGTTTCTCTCGGGCAATCCTAATTTTTTCTTGTTCCTCTCTATCTCTGATATCCTCTTCTTCTTTTAAATATTCCTCTGGGACCTGCCAGTTCTCTCTTATCGCCTTCACCAAATAGGCTGCCTTATCATCAGCATTAGAATAATTAATTGCCCCAACCCACTTTTCTATTAATTGTTGATCATATTTTATTATTAGGCCTTCAGCGGTTATCCTGGAAACATTCGATTCTACTAGCTTGTCGATTAAATCATTCTGCTCTTGAGAAAAATTCCCTAACTCTCTTTTCGGTCCCGGTAGATATTCCCCTGTCTGAAAGTCAACAATCCTCATCTTTGCCTTTCTTATCTCTTCTTTAGCCCTCTCTCCGGGCCAGTAATAAATAATCCAGTTCTTTCCTTTGCCATTTTCACTCCAGGCATATTTTGATATAAAACCACTATCTTTGAGTTCATCATTACCAGAATTTAATTGTCGTTTGGCTGAAAAAATATATCTATAAGGAATTACCGGGAGGAGTTGGCATAGTGTAGAATATTTATAACGTATAAACTCTTCTTTTTTATTCCTTGCCCCATAAAACTTTATTCCCAAAATTTCATAGAGCCTTGAGGCTATTTTACTTTTAAGACTCTGCCAATAAGTATAATCGAGCGATTTTATATGGTGAGAGTTTAAGCTCTGGAGATAGATATCACCTAAATATAATAAATTTGTTTCTGCAATAATATCCCCCTCTATTTGTTCACCCTTAAAAATGACCCCATCGTATAAACCAAAAACGCTTGATATCCATTTCTTTTTGCCTTTATGATAAAAAGCCCCTTCTGATTTTATTCCGGTCATTTGTATCCTCTCTAAAGCCTTTTTTATTCGTTGATAATTATCTCCCCCAGCACTGGTAATCCCCATCCTATTACATAGATTATAAATAGAAAAAGGTATTGGGTTTTTTATTTCCCCTTCTTCCTTTAAAATCTCACTGATAATCTGTTCTACAGCTTTATGAACTTCCCTATCAAAAGGACCAGGATAACCATATTCAGAATTAGCCAACACACTCCAGGATACTTCTTCTCTATGATCCCCTCTTTTTCTTATAGATCGATATTCAGTTTTTAATTTTTTACTTAAATTTTTTCTATTTAATGCGAAGAATGGTAATTCTAATAAATTTAATTCTGGTTTTATTATTTTTGACAAGATAATTTCGTCATTCTTTTTTATGGAAACCTCTTGGGATTTTTTCACTTCTTTTCTCCTTTAATTTTTAAAAATAACAACAACATCTTCTCTTGTTGTTGTTATTGTATATATTGTAAAGATTGTCTTTTCTGTAAGCCCTTATAGAATAAAGGATAATAAGCGATTTTTTAGTTTCAAACTCCAGTATTTTTAGTTTCAAACTCCAGTATTTTTAGTTTCAAACTCCAGTATTTTTAGTTTCAAACTCCAGTATTTTTAGTTAAAAACCCACCAATATTAATCTTTTCAAAATATAGGCTCTTTCCTGTACAATAAATCTTCAACCTTTATCAGCTTTATCTCTAATTCCCCCTCATTTTTAAGCCTTGCTACTTCTTCATAAGCTCCTTTGCTAAAACTAAAAGCAATGATATAGCCTTTTTTATACTTTTTTCTTTTAAGTGCAGTCTCAAAGTTATCTATTACATTACGACCTACTCCTTCGCTCTGTTTTACTTGTATGCCTGCTTCATCGTGGTATAAATTTCTTGCGAGGTATCCATCTAATCCCATATCTCCTACTTTTTTTCTACTTGCGTTAGCTCTCATTTTATCTATCACTACCCAGTTTTGAAATTCAAAAGGCTCTAATTTTTTTACTTCCTCTATCGTAGTTGGCATACCAATAACGATATAATTTATACCTTCTATTGTTTCAGGACCCCGTTCTAACCTTCGCTGTATTATTTTAATCGCCGTTGGTGATATATCTATCCCTATCCATCTTCTATCTAATCGTTGAGCCACAGTTATAGTTGTGCCACAGCCACAAAAAGAGTCCAAAACCAC
>NMQN01000271.1 GCA_003575245.1 Candidatus Atribacteria bacterium 1244-E10-H5-B2
TATAAAAAATAAAGTTTCTCATACTCTATGCATAGCTGATTTATTTATTAACTGCTATTATGACCTATTATTAAAGGTAAGTATACATAATAATTTATTTTTTGTCAATGTTTTTAGAAAGATTTTTGGAGTAAAGGGTAGAAAAAGTAGCCTGTCCCCTTTTTCTATTTTTTAATTATTCGCCTAAGAATATTTTAAGGTCGTTCTGCACATCGGTTATTCCGGTGATGCCGAACTTTTCTACCAGAACTTTGACCACGTTGGGGGATAAGAATGCCGGTAAAGTTGGTCCTAAATGGATATTTTTCACTCCCAGATAGAGCAAAGCTAATAAGACTATTACGGCTTTTTGCTCATACCAGGCTATATTGTAAGAGATGGGAAGTTTATTTATGTCATCTAATTCAAATATTTCCTTTAATTTTAGGGCTATTACTACCAGAGAATAGGAGTCATTACACTGACCTGCATCCAAGACTCTGGGGATACCCCCTATATCACCCAAATCAAGCTTGTTATATCTGTATTTGGCACATCCGGCGGTTAATATTATAGTATCCTTGGGTAAGGCCCGGGCAAATTCTGTATAATATTCACGATTTTTCATTCTGCCATCACAACCGGCCATAACAAAAAATCTCTTAATAGCTCCGGATTTTACAGCATCAACTACCTTATCAGCCAGTCCGATTACCGTATTGTGAGCAAATCCTCCGATAATCTCTCCCCTTTCTATCTCTACCGGTGGTTTGCATTTTTTGGCATGAGCTATAATCTTAGAGAAATCTTTTTCTTTCCCCTCTTCTGCTTCCGGAATATGTTTTACTCCGGGAAATCCCACAACACCGGTGGTGTACACCCTGTCTTTGTAAGAATCTTTAGGGGGAACAATACAATTAGTAGTAAAAAGAACCGGACCATTAAAGCTCTCAATCTCTTCTTTCTGTTTCCACCAGGCGTTCCCATAATTACCTACAAAATGAGAATATTTTTTAAAGGCCGGATAATAGTTGGCAGGGAGCATCTCACCATGAGTGTATACATCAACTCCGCTCCCCTCGGTCTGTTTCAAGAGTCCTTCCATATCTTTTAAGTCATGTCCGCTGATGAGAATTGCCGGATTATTTCTGACTCCAATATTTACTTTGGTTATCTGCGGATTCCCATAACTGGAAGTATTGGCATTATCCAGTAAAGCCATAGCTTCTACTCCAAATTTACCACACTCTAAGACCAAGCCGACTAAATCATCAACAGAGAGACTATCATCAGTGGTAGCGGTTAGAGCTTTTTCGATGAATTCAATTATCTTTTCATCTTCATAACCTAAATTCCGGGCATGGACAGTATAGGCCGCTACCCCTTTTGCTCCGTAAATTATAAGTTCCCTTAAAGACCTGACATCCTCATTTCCAGTACTTAAAACTCCTACTTCTTTAGCCTTCTCTTCAAATTCTTCTTCGGTATCAGCTTGCCAGATTGCTGCCTCGGGAACTTTGCCTCCGATATCTCCTTCGGCTTTTTCTAACATCTCTTTCACTTCATTTTTTAATTTTAACCCTTTTTTAATCCAGACCACAAAATCGCTTCGGTCAAAATTTACATTGGTAATCGTGGAAAAGAGACTGTCTAAGAGAAATTTATCTACCTCCTCAGAAGATGCTCCCAGTTTCCTTAGCTTTGAACTGTAAAATGAAATTCCTTTTAGCAGATAGATTAATAAATCTTGTAATCGGGCTACATCATCTGTCTTTCCACAAACACCTCGAACGGTACACCCGCTCCCCTTTGCTGTCTCCTGACATTGGTAGCAAAACATTTTATCGGCCATGTTAAGACCCTCCTTTAATTTTTGCTTTTTTCTTTTTTGTTATGCTTTACTGTTTAATTTCACCATTTATCCCTATAACTACCTCTTTATAGGGGACAATAGTCTCTGACTTTAACATAGCGGTCTTGACCGCTTGGAATAGGCCGCCACAACAGGGGACCTCCATCCGAACCACCGTTATACTCTTGATACTGTTTCTCTGAAAGATTTCGGTAAGCTTTTCGGTAT
>NMQN01000194.1 GCA_003575245.1 Candidatus Atribacteria bacterium 1244-E10-H5-B2
TTTCCGGATAGTCAACGGAGTAATAGGCAGTATTTTCGCTAATTCTCTTATTGAATATAGCTTCTTATCATCAAATTTTATAGGCATAATCTTTAAACCCCCTGTTATTTTTCTATAATATAACACATTATTTTATATATTGCAATATTATTTTACAAAAGATATCGTATATTATAATTACTTTACATAATATTTTTAGAGGGATCGCTTTTATCGTAGTAGTTGTGTAGCAGTTCCGTAGTAGTTCCGTCTACTTTTTTTATCTAAACTGACGACATCAAACGACATTTTTTTATTGCTTTTTTACTAACCCTATACTGACTTTCTACTAACCTTTTTTTACTGCTAAAAATTTTAATTTTTGGTAAACCTGTGGCCAACCTGTGGCCAACTAAAAGGATCGCTTTCAGAAATAAAAAAAGAGGGTATTTCTACCCCCCGAATTACTGACATCAATTGACATATAAAAAAGAGGGTATTCCTACCCCCTAATTAGTCTAATATAATCTACTATAATTTCACCCCTTTTTATTTATCAAAGCCTTGTATAATAAGAGCCCTGATCTAACCAGGTAATTCTATTTTTTGTAAGAAATATTTTTAGCCAGGAGCCACTTTTAGCTACTGAAAAACTTGCCATTTTCTTAACCCGAAACTGTAGACTTCCGTGCTACTTCCGTGATACTTGCGTGCAACTTCTTTATTACATTCCCAGCCCCCTAATTACTGACATCAAATGACATATAATTTTACTTCTTATTTCTAATAGAAGCCCTAACCTGTAAGCCTTTCAGTTACCAACTAACTTTTTTATTTTTGTAAGAAATTCTCATCTGAAAATGTAACCTTTTATTACATTCCCAACCCCCTAATTTGTATCATATATTCTACTATAATTTTACCCTTTTTATTTCTTCTTTGGTATCATCTTGGTATCATCTTGGTTTAGTTTCTTTAAAGAATAATCTACCCCCTAATTAGTGCAATCTATTGCACTGTAATTTTATTCTTTAACTTCCTAAAATCCTATAATAATAAGAGCTTCAATATAGCCAGGTAGTTTTATTTTTCTTAAAAATTTAATCAGGATCAGAAATAAAAAAAGAAGGTAAACCTACCCTATAAAATGGGATAACCTACCCCCTGAATTTTCCAGTATATTCCAGTATAATTTTTCTTTATTATTTTCTGAAACCCTTATATTATCAGAACCTTGATATAAGCAGGCAATTCTATTTTTAGCGAAATTTTTAATTGATGCAAACTAGTTTGCACTCTTCCTTTTCGGTAACTTGATGAGGCGTACGCCTCATTTTCTTATTTAATAATAAAGAAATTTCCTCATTTTACTAAAAAAGTTTCAATTATAAATTCGCTTTCTCCAGCTAGGTGGCGGAACCCCCCCCCTTCCGCCACCCCGGGTTCCTTTTGTTCTTTCCTCAGTGAACGGCGTTCACTTTTTTAAATATCCCTGCCTCCTTAGATAAAAGGTTTTTAAAAGAAGGGAACAGGGGACCGGGATCCGGTAAAAGCACCGACTAAAACCGGACCACCAGGATATTTTAATAACCTCTTTTATTATTCTGGAATACTGCTTTTTTATGATCATAAGGAATAAATTTTTTATATTTTCTTTTTTCTCCGGACCTTTCTTTTTCCTTAATAATTTTCTCGATAGATTTCAAGGCCACCAAATATTTAGATTTTTCGCTTTCGGTTAGGCTTTCACTTCTTTTTAATTCCCATAGATAGAATTTTTTAGTTTGTTTTAAATTCTTTAATTTTACATTATTTATCTTGGCCATAATTACCACCTCAACTTTTCAATCCTTCTTTAGCTAAATGTTACTCTGCAACCCAAGACGAATACTGGAAGTCTCCAGTATTCCTTTGTTTCTATCCTTCTTTAGCTAAATGTTGCTCTTCAACTACCCATATCAAAAAGCCTCGTAACCTTCGAGGCTTCTTTTAGCCCTAGCTAATGTTGCTCCTATTTAGTGACATCAAACGACATCAAAGGTATATCTGTAAAACTTAGCTTTTCCAACATTTTCGGA
>NMQN01000419.1 GCA_003575245.1 Candidatus Atribacteria bacterium 1244-E10-H5-B2
CACATCATCAAAAAATGCAATTTGAGAGGCAATTATCTCATATATGGACTCCTGAATCTATTATGTATGGAATTGGTTGGATGTCAAGAGATACTTGGGTTCAAACACAGGAAATTCTTCTTGAGTTTGGTGGACTTTCGAAACCAATTGATATAGATAAAGTGTTTACACTAGACTTTTTGCCAAGAAAATAGTTTTATTTTTTGATGATGTGTTACTGTATATTTAATACATATATTAATATGTAAAAACAATGTGAACTCCAATGAAAATTGGAATTCACGTTGTTTTTATTGATAATTATTTTTTTTAGGTGTAATTTATTTAATGTTATGTAATTTGTTATTTTATTAAAAAACTGAAAACTTAACTAGTATAATTCTAAGGAGGAAAAGCAGAATGAAATCTTTTAATGGTGATAATTTACTTCATGAGAATGGAGTACAAATGCATTTAAAACTAAAAGCGGGAGATGTATCTCGCTATGTATTGACTCCAGGAGATCCTGGTAGAGTACCGATTATAGGAAAAACTTGGGAGGAATATCATGAAATGCAGCATAACCGTGAATATAGATCTGCAAGTGGTAAATATAAAGGAATTGATATTTCAGCATGTTCAACCGGGATTGGCGGTCCGTCTACTGATATAGCTGTAGTTGAACTTGCAAATGTGGGAGCAGATACTTTTATAAGGGTAGGAACTTGTGCAGCCATTCAAAAAGATATAGAAATTGGAGATATAATTATTAACACAGGTGCATTACGTTTAACTGGAACTACTGATGCTTATATTGGAAAAGAATACCCTGCAGTTGCAAATTATGAAATTGTCCTAGCTCTTATAGAAGCTGCAGAAAAATTAAATTCTAAGTACCATCTTGGTTTAACTGCAAGTGTAGATTCTTTTTATGCAGGAGAAGTCAATCCCATTTCTAATAATTTTTGGAATTCTAAAATGGAAAATGTCATAAATGATTTAAATGCTGCAAAGGTTGCTTGCTTTGAAATGGAGGCTGCAACATTATTTGTTTTGGCAAATATTTTAGGATTGCGCGCTGGTAGTGTTTGTATAGTGGCAGCTAATCGTATTACCAATGAACGAAATAGATCATTACTGAAAGTAGGTATAGAAAAGGTTTGTCATTTAAGCAATGAAGCTATAAAAGTTCTTGCTGAATGGGATAAAGAAAAAGAACGACATGGAAAAAAATATTATTGTCCTTCTCTTGAGAGCAATCTTTAATACTTAATTGAATATGGGAGTTTATCAAATGCAGCGAATTAAAGAAAATGAACCGATTATTCAACTAAAAGAAGTATCTAAGAGGTTTAAAACACGCCATCAATATGTTGAAGTTTTCGAGAACATCAGTTTTGATGTGTTTGAGAATGATTTTGTGTCGATAATAGGTCCAAGTGGATGTGGGAAATCCACTTTGCTTAGAATTATAAGTGGTCTTGTTCATCCGACCTCTGGACAAGTGTTTATAGAAAAGAAAACTCCTCTTGATTATCGTAAAGAAAAAAACTTTGGCTTTGTCTTTCAGGAAGCTGTTTTATTTCCGTGGAGAGATTCACAAAAGAATGTTATGCTACCGCTTGAAATACTAAAAAAAGGTACTAATAAACAGCAAAAACAACAAGCCAATAAATTTTTGGAATTGGTTAGGCTGAAAGGTTTTGAAAAAGCTTATCCTGTGCAATTGTCGGGAGGAATGATGCAACGTGTCTCTATTGCAAGAGCTTTGGTATATAATCCCTCAATATTATTGATGGATGAACCATTCGGAGCATTAGATGAAATGACTAGGCAAAAATTAAATTTAGAATTATTACACGTATGGAATGATATCAAGACTACAATTATTTTTGTAACACATAACTTAAAGGAAGCAATATTTTTATCAGATCGTATTATTCTTTTAAGTGACAGACCCTCCCATATAAAAGGTATTGTTAAAGTGAATTTAACCCGACCACGTAATTTGGAAATGCAAACAAGTTTAGAATTTCAACAACAATTAAAAAAAATCAAAGTAAAAGGTGGGTATTAAAATATCCAAAGTAATTAAATCAAAAATAAAGTATCTCATTAATAAGATTTTCCCTTTTTTTATCGAATATTTACCTGCTATTTTATTCCTTTTTATAACTTTAGTGACTTGGGAACTAATTGTAAGATGGTTAAATATACCGATTTATATTTTGCCGCGGCCAACTGCAATTATTAGTCGGATTATTATTGAAAAGTCAATGCTTTTTTTCAATTTGAAAATTACCATGATTGCCGCTATGGGAGGGTTTTTAATCGGTGGTATCGTAGCTTTTATGTTAGCGGTTAGTTTTCTCTATTCAAAGACAACAGAACGGGCGATTTATCCTTGGGCAATTATGATAAAAAGTATACCTATTGTGGCAATTGCACCTTTATTAACCATTTGGCTTGGCTATGGTATGGCTCCTAAAGTTGTGATCGCTGCCGTTGTTAGTTTTTTCCCTATATTAGTAAATGCTACACAGGGGTTGCAATCAATAGACTATCAGGCAATGGAGTTTTTACAACTATTAGGTGCTACAAAATGGGAGATATTTTTAAAGCTTCGTTTCCCAAGCTCTTTACCTTATCTTTTTTCATCTTTTAAAATAAGTGTCACAATAGCTGTGATAGGAGCAATTGTGGCAGAATTTACTGGCTCTGAAGCAGGTATAGGAAGTGTAATTATTGCAGCTGGTTATCGCTTGGACTCACCACTTTTATTTGCTTCGATATTTATGTCGAGTTTTGCAAGTATTTGTATGTTTTATGTCATTGTATTACTTGAAAAAGTATGTATTTATTGGCCAAAGGATAAAGGAAAAGAGTGATGATTATTTATTACAAATTAAGGTATAACCAATAAGTTAGGAGTTGTTATGATAAAGATAAAGAATCTAAGAAAGCTAAGAGAAAAAGCAGGATTAACCCAAACCCAACTTGGAGCTAAAGTTAGAGTTTGTTCATCAACCATCTTTCGGTGGGAACAGAAAAGATCTGACCCCTGTAGTTCCCTGAGTTAAAAGAAGATTTATTAAAGATGTTGAAGGTGAAGCAAAGTAAGAATTGTTCAGATACGTTGGTCCTGTTCAGTAATTTAGTAATTTTTCTATCTTATAGAAAGAAGTTTTGTAATTTAACCAGATATATTTTGAATAATAAAATTTAAGTGAATATGTGATGAAGAGGGAACGGTACTTTAATAATATATATAAGAATTTAAGTGGAGGATAGAAAAATGCCTTCTTTTCCCAAGCCCTCATTTACCTATAATTATCAAGTAGATATTAAAATTAATAATCTCAGAAATTACAAAAATATAGCTTCAGGTAGAACAATCCCTATCAATTCTACGAGGGCAGAAGGAAAGAGTTAGAGAAGAAGATAGAGGAAGCAAGATAATGCCAGATGTAAATGTGAAGAGTAAGGCATTTTTAATATATCTAAATAGAGAAAAGTTAATCCCAAAATACTTAAATATTAAATATCAGGGGGTGTAATTTATGAGGAAATGTCAATAAAAAATTCATAGATATAAGGGGGTGATTTTGAAAAACCTAAACGTTACTGATGTGGTAAATATTATTAAAATAAGAGGAGAATTAAAAATGAATAAAAGTAAATTATTTCGTTTAACTGTGTTAACAACTGTTACTATTTTAATTTTTATGGCTTGTTTTTTGAATGGTTATGCTGATGTAAAGGAATTCAGATGGGGTACTTCATCTACAGGTTCATCTGGCCACAGAGCACTAGTTGCCCTGACTACATTATTAGATCGAGAAATGGAAAATTATAATTTTACCGTACTACCAACTCCAGGAGCAGTATTTACAGTAAAAAAGTATGCTATGGAAGAAATGGATGGACTATATGGAGCTGATGTTGCATTTTATGAATTATCCGGAAATGTTGATCGGTTTGAAGGTTTTAGCTCCCAGATAAAAAGATATCCCGTTCAATCATTTTGGGCTTATACGCTTGAAGTAGGGCTTGCCATTCATGCTAATAATATGGAAAAATTTAAGGGATGGAGAGATTTATCCGGTGAAAAAGTATTCACTGGCCCCGCAGCCTGGGATGTTAGGGCTGCCCTGGAAAGGCCCTTAAAAGTTCTGAATGTAGGACATAAATATGTAGAAATAGATTTAGGAATGGTAAGTAGTTCATTGGGAGCCGGCCATATATCTGCAATTAATGCATATACTTCAGGAGGCGGTTCGACTATTTCTCCTTGGCTTATGGAAACCGAACTGGGGACTGATATTGCTATTCTAAATCCCAGCGAGGAAGAAATTGAATTACTAAAAAAGGCAGGGATAGAAGTTGTTGATATTCAACCTGATGTTTTTGAGACCGATGTACATGTTGATGTTATAAAAGGAGTGCCTTTCTTTTATGGATTTCATACAGGCCCAGAGGTTATGCCCGAGGAAGATGTTTATCAAATGTTAAAAGTTATTGAGGAGAATGCTGCAGAATTGGCAAAACAAGATCCTATTTATCGCCAAATCCAGGAAAACATGGTAGACATTCAGTTAAGGGGCATTAAAGCAACTATTGATTTCGTACAAGTGCATCCAGGATTAGCTAGATATCTACGAGAAAAGGGAGTATGGAATTCTGATTGGGATGACCAGATTGCTAAATAGAAAATATTAAATATTAAGAAACACATGGGGAGGGGTTAAAATCCTTCCCCAGGGAAAATTAAATAGGGGATTGCTTAATAGGAAGAAAATATTAAGAAAGAAGTTTTTTAATTATGTCATATAGTAAAAATGAAAAAATATCCCTGGTTAAGAATAAGGTGGGAAAAAACAATAATCTAATCAGTATTATATTTTATGGATTTGCTATTTTTTTCCTTATATATATATTCAGATATTATTTAACAGGTAGCGGTGGACCAACATTATTAGCTGTATTGCTAGTACCAGTCGCTTATATATTAGTGACACTTAATTCAATGCGTAAAAACGAATTTTATCCGGGTTTAGATAAAAGGATTAGACATCTTCTTGGTGGAACCTATATTATTCTTTCATTAATTTCTGCAATTTATATCACAATGGAATTTGATGCTATAACATTTATAAGATTGGGAATATGGAATACTAAAGATGTTGTTATTGGGACAATTATGGTCATACTTATTTTAGAATATACAAGAGGAAAATATTTTCCTATCTTTATTTTAAATATTTTCTTTATCTTTTATTGTGTTTATGGGTGGATGGTTCCTGGTATGTTTGGCCATCCAGGCCTAAGGTGGATTCGAGTCCTCACCTCAATGAGTGTGGAAATGACCACCGGGATTTATTCCAGATTACCCCAATTATCATTAACTCTAATTTTGCCTTTCATGATAATACTGGGTATCTCAAGAGGTTTTGGTTGTATAGAATCTATTCTTAAATGGACTTTGAAATTTTCTGCAAAATCGGTATATGCGATTCCTCAATCTGCTGTAATAGGCTCTTTTGCTGTGGCTACCGTTAGCGGAAGTGGGCCGGCCAATGCTGCCACAACTGGCTCAATTACTATCCCTGCGTTGATTCAAGCCGGTTTTCCTCGAGTTAATGCAGCAGCTATTGAGACCGCCAGTTCCTTAGGAGGTCAACTCATGCCTCCTGTAATGGGTATTGCTGCTTTTATTATGGTTGATTTTTTAGGTGTTAGTTATTTTGATGTGGTAGCTAGAGGATTTGGGCCTGCTCTAATATATTTTGCAGGTGTAGGGGCAGCAGTTTATTTATTAACCGGTAAATATATTGGAAAATCATCGCAAAAGGATTTTTCTAGCGGAATAAAAATACCTGAATTAGATTTGATTGACAAAGCGAATATTTTGGCTTTTATAGGTATCATCATATCTTTAATTTATTTAATGGGAAGGTACAGGATGGAACCTATGGTTGCTGCAGTAAAGGTATTTTTTGGACTTCTTATTTTCCTGATTTCGGTGTTATTTTATAGATTCTTGAAAAATAAACGAAATAGGAATTTAAACGAAATTATTAAACCTTTTAGGAATTCAATAGATGCTTTTATCAATCTAGGTGCCGATCTGATTATATTATTATCAGTATTAGGAATCTTAGCAGGGGCTTTAACGATTACCGGAATTCCCACTAAAGTAGGTAGTTTATTAGTGGAAGCTGCCAGTTTTAATGTCATTGCTACTATTGCTATTGCTTTTGCCTTTGGATATTTATTAGGTATGGGACTGCCTCCCGCGCCTGTTTATGTTATGGTTGCCTTAGCAATAGCACCTACATTGATTAATTTGGGATTTAACCGCTGGTCAGTTCATTTCTTTGCTTTTTTCCTCGGTGTTTCTGGTCATCTTTCCCCACCAACATCACTAACAGCTGCTGTTACATCCAAAATTGCCGGAAGTAATTATACTCGTACAATTTTTAAATCTCTAGAATTATGTTTACCACTATATATACTTATGCCTGTAGTTTTTACAAGACCAGATTTAGTTGTTAAGACAGGTTGGCTTCAGTTGCATTCCTTTTTACTTGTTCTGGCCGGTACCCTAGGAATTGTTTTCAGTATTCATTGCAAATATAATGACATAAAACTTATTGATATTTTAATAAGATTAGTTCTCTTATTGCTTTCCCTTATTGCACTTTTTTATCTGAATATTGGATTGGCTGATCTAGCAATTCTACCTATCTTTATTTTAATTATATATGGTTTTGTTCACACAAAGATAAGGTAGTTAATGAACGAGGTGGTTGATTATGGTCATTAAAACATTTATCATTAAGCTATACCAGGTTATCGCTGATTTTATCTTATATCGTTCATATAAGAAATTTAGGTGGTGATCATAAGAAAATGAGTAAATTAGTAAGTAATCTTTTTAAACTGACCAGGGTAGTAAATGATATTTCAAAGGTGGCTTCCGGTGATCCGGATCATCTTTTCAATTCTTTTTGGCTGAAAATTGCCGATCCCTGCTCCTTTGACCATATTTCAAGGGAGCAGGTTAAAAAAAATTTTGGGAGGTGGTTAAATTCAGATAGTTTTTACCAGAAGTATAAAAGAAAATTTATAGATACAAAGGAGGGAAAAGAAAAAAATATTTAAATGTCAGGATAATTCTAGATCTCAAAAAAAAAGAATGAGAAAAAATAAATTTCAATGGAAGTAAAAGATTTTAAGGAGGAAAGATAATGAAAAATTTTAAAAAAAGTATTTTTGTTTTGGCATTAGTAGTATTTTTAATGGTGGGACTCTTCACTGGAATGGCAATTGCTGAGGTAAAGGAAA
>NMQN01000041.1 GCA_003575245.1 Candidatus Atribacteria bacterium 1244-E10-H5-B2
ACACAAATATCATTTTTGTACTCAAACGTTAAGAAATTGGTTCGAAGATTGGTTAAAAAGTTATATCTTGAGCTTGGTTTTAGCTATCCCTGTTATTGAGGGAATTTATTGGGCTATCAGAACATTCTCCCAAAATTGGTATCTGGTAGTTTCAGTTTTTACCGTTCTTTTGGCTGTTCTGTTAAGCCATCTTTCCCCCATATTATTGACTCCACTTTTTTTTAAATTGAAAAAGATAGAAGGGGACAATGAATTAGCCCAAAGGTTAATTAAATTATGTAATAAAGTAAACACCAAAGTTAAAGGGGTTTATGAAATAAATTTTAGTTCAAAGACCACTAAAGCCAATGCCTATCTTTCTGGTTTAGGTAATACTCGGAGAATTGTGATAGCCGATAATCTTTTAAAAAATTTTACTCTTGATGAAGCAGAGGTGGTATTTTCTCACGAATTAGGTCATCATGTTCATAAAGATGTTCTAAAAGGAATGCTTTGGACCAGTTTGATATATTTAGGAGCTTTTTATTTTACCAGCCTTATTTTAAAAAAATTCAGTTTTTATTTAGGTTATGAAGTAAGCGATATTTCTAACTTCCCTGTTTTAGCCTTATCTATAGGGGTTATTCTATTCTTATTTAATATACCTCTTAATTTTTATTCCCGAAAGAGAGAGCGGAATGCTGATGAATTTGCCTTAAAAACGACTGGGAAGGTAGATGCTTTTATAACATCAATGGCAAAATTTACAAACCGAGATTTAGCTGATGCCCGTCCTCATCCTTTTATTGAATTTCTCCTTTACACTCACCCTTCTATCGGTAAGAGAATTAATTATGCTCAGGAGTTTAAGAAGAAAATTGAATTGGAGAAACAAGAAGAATAATTATGAATAAAGAACATTGTTAGTTACATCTTAAAAGTGAACCAAATTAAGTTCAGAATTTTTAACTTTTTGTATGCCTATTGAATCAAAGAACCGTTCCCTGATTCATATTCTGTATATTCTTTACTATATTTTTTAATATTGATATAATGAAATTACAAAAATACAGTTTTATGCTACACACTTTTGTGATACTGAAGATATTAAAAGGCGAAGAATTATAACTTAATAGTCCACAGGGCTAAATAAAGAGGGTGTTTTATAATGAGAAAACCTTTTGTTTTTATCTTGATAGTAATTTTAGTTTTTTACCTAACTATTTCTGCCCAGGAATACAATGAGAGTCAAGAGGTAATTTTTACTCAGAGAAGGCAGAGTATGGTTATAAATCAGTTGCAGAGTAGAGATATTACTGATTCAAAAGTCTTACAGGCTATGCTTACTGTTCCCCGTCACCAATTTGTTGACCAGCGTATTGTAAATTCAGCCTATAATGATTTTCCTTTGTCTATCGGTGAAGGTCAAACTATTTCCCAGCCTTATATTGTAGCCTTAATGACTCAGCTTTTAGAACTAAAAGGGGATGAAAAAGTCTTAGAGATAGGAACCGGCTCGGGATATCAGGCAGCAGTTTTAGCTGAGATTGTAGAAGAAGTTTATACAATAGAAATATACGAAAGTCTTTCTAAAAAATCAGAAAAATTGCTAAACGATTTGGGTTACCGAAATATCAAATTTAAGGTCGGAGATGGTTACCATGGCTGGGAAGAACATGCCCCTTATGATGCCATCATAGTAACCTGTGCCCCTGATCATGTACCCCCATCTCTTCTTCAACAGATTAAAGATGATGGAGGCCGAATAGTAATACCTGTTGGCGGAATATGGATGGTTCAAACTCTAATGGAAATAGAAAAAATAGAAGGAAAAATTAAGTCTAAAGGGATTATCGGAGTAAGATTTGTTCCCATGATCGGACATAGCAGATAGGGGACAGGGGATGGTTCTCTAGGGAACAGAGAACCGTCCTGTACCAGAATAATTTATACTAAGAAATCCAAAGAGATATATCAAAGCGGCCAATATTGCCACCACCTTAAACCCAAAGAAGAGGGCGATTATCACTGCGGAGACAGAGGCGATAATAGAACAGAAACTGTTAG
>NMQN01000268.1 GCA_003575245.1 Candidatus Atribacteria bacterium 1244-E10-H5-B2
GAGTGAATGTAGCTGCCGATTCTTTAGCTTCTATCGCTTATAGTGGCTGCACCGGGGGGTTAGTTGTATTTGTAGCTGATGATCCGGGGGCAAGTGCTGGAATGCCTGAACAAGATTCCAGGTATTATGCTAAATCGATGGTGGTCCCCATGCTTGACCTCGCTTCTCAACAGGAGTGTTTAGATTATGTAAAACTTGCTTTTGAAATTTCAGAGAAAATTGGCGGGCCTATTTTTTTAAGATCAACTACCGATATCTCTCATGTTGCTTCTGATGTTGAAATAGGTAAAAAATCGGAATTAGAAAAAAGAGAAGCACATTTCGAACGTAATATTGTAAAATATACTAAGGCAGGTGCTGCCTGGTGTATGGCTCAACATCAGGATGCCCTTAGCAGATTAGCCGAAGCTTCCAAAATTAGCGATTCTTATATTACTGAATCTGGAATAAAAGTGAATGAAACATATTTTGAGGATGCTAATAAGTATGGAGTAATTTATGCCGGAGCGGTGGAAGGAAATTTTAAAGAGGCCTTAAAAAGATATAATTTGAAACCATCCTGGTTAAAGATAGGTATGGTCCACCCCTTGCCCGAAGAGAGGATAAAAGAGTTTTTAGAAAAAGTAGATAGGGTGCTTGTCTTAGAGGAATTAGATCCTCTTATAGAAGCGGAAGTGATAAGGATAGCCTGTCTCTTAAATAAGAAAGTTGAAATTTTAGGAAAGTATGATGAAACCCTTTCTCTAATCGGAAATTATTCCTTTAAGAAGATAAAAAAATCTTTAGAAGTTCTTTTAAAAACAAAACTTGAATCTGAGCAGGACTCTAAAATTTTAGAAAGAGCTAAAGAATTAGAAGTCAAACGTCCCACTTCTTTTTGTATAGGATGTCCTCATCGGGGTACCTATTTTGCCCTGAATAAGGCAATTAAGAATTTAAAATATAAAAAAGAGGAGATTATTATTACCGGGGACATAGGATGTACTATTTTAGGGATGAGTAAACCTTTTGAGAGTTGCTGGACTGAAGTGGCTATGGGAGCAAGTATAGGATTAGCTCAGGGATTCAAATGGACAGGCATTAAAAAACCGGTAATAGCAACTATCGGAGATTCTACTTTTTTCCATGCCGGTATTCCTCCTCTTATTAATGCAGTCTACCAGAAGGTCCCCTTAACGGTAATTATTTTAGATAATGGATGGACTGCCATGACCGGTTTTGAAGAGAACCCCGGAACTATTAATTTAGACGGGAGCAGTACTAAAAGAGTCGATATTGTGGAAATTTGTCGAGGTTGCGGTATAGAGGATATTAAGATAATCGATCCCTATCAGAGTAAAAAAGCGATAGAGGCAATAATGAAGGCGATGGAATATCCGGGGGTTTCGGTAGTAGTTTTCCGTCGGGAGTGTGCTCTTCAAAGTAAAAGAAGAAAGGTTAAATTCCCCCTGCGCAAAGTAAATATTGATAAATGTATCGGCTGCAGGATATGTTTAAGTTCTTTAGCTTGTCCGGCGATGATATTTCATCCTAAAGATGCCAACAGTAAAGCCTATATGGAAATTACTTCAGCCTGTTTTGGCTGCGGATTATGTGAATTTACTTGTCCGGAGGGGGCGATAGAGGTGATAAAAGATGGAAAGTAATTTTTATTTAATCGGAGTAGGTGGACAGGGAGTAATAAGA
Source organism: Candidatus Atribacteria bacterium 1244-E10-H5-B2 (assembly GCA_003575245.1). Next base: position 1,687 of record NMQN01000268.1, read on the forward strand.
TTGGGACAAATTATTGCTGATTATGGATTAAAAAAAGGCGAGAAAGTTAAATTTTTTAAAGAAGTAGGAATGGCTCAGAGAGGTGGTCCGGTTCATTGTGAAGTTAGGACAGGTAATGTATTTGGGTCAAGGATTCCCCCTCTCTCTTCTGATATAATAGTAGTAATGGAATTATCCGAAGGATTGAAAAGTTTAGAATTTATTAAACCGGGAGGAACAGTTATTTTAAATAGAAAAAGGATATACCCTATTGATATGATGGCACATCCCGAAAAATATCCTCAGGATGAGGAGATAAGCAGATTATTTAAAAAGGCAAAAGCAAAAATAATCTGGATAGATGCCGGTAAAATTGCCTC
>NMQN01000085.1 GCA_003575245.1 Candidatus Atribacteria bacterium 1244-E10-H5-B2
TCAATTGCTCTTTTTTCTCCGGTAAATAGATTTCTTTTTCTACGAATTGAATTATATTTCTCTGATATTCCTGGACAGTCTGGTCAGAAAAAGAAAATTCTCCGGTCTTTGTTCCCTCTGGCCATCTCTTATTAGGGAGCAAATTCTTATCTTGTATTTTTCTCGATTTTACAGTCCTACCACGATGTTTTGATTTTGATCTTTTCTTTTTATTCTTAGCCATAATCTACCACCTCTAATTTTTAAAATGTAACCCTACGCTTTTCTTTTTCTCCGGAGTTCTCTTTTTCCTTAATGATTTTATTGATAGATTTTAAAGCCACCAAATATTTAGACTTTTCGCTTTCGGTTAAACTTTCTTTTCTTTTTAATTCCCATATATAAAAGTTTTTAGTCTGTTTTAAAGCCTTTAATTTTATAGTATTTATCCCTTTCATAAGATTACCACCTAAATTTATTATGCAAATGCTTTAAGAAAAAATCAGCAATAACCTGGTATAGCTTGATTATAAATTTTTTAATATTCATAATTACCCTCTTTCTTATTCGTATGATAAGATAGAGAGGTCGGGGAAGATCCCGAAAGTTAAAACAGTTTTTACAAGTACATAAGTTTTAACTGGAAGGATCTTCTCTGTCCTCTTTTAAATTAGATAACTTGCTCAGAATACCCCTAAAAAATACTCCCTGATAGTCTAATTAGCGTTTATTTAACCTTATTGGTATGAATCTATCAATCCCCTTTCTGGCCTTAATCCCCGAAAATAGCTACAAGTTATAGAATATAAGGCTTTTAATCGATTTAGCTAAAAATAAGGCCTTCAAATTTCGCTTTTAAGGGGGGTCAAATTTAAAATAGGTATAATCATAAGCGTATATTGGACTTTTTGCTTAATAACTTGCTTCTTTTCTCTTTAAATCGTTTCCTCTTAGATTCCCGAAACTTTTTTAATCGATTCGATTTTATATTATTCTTCTTACACCAATCCAAAGCAACCTCTAATCTTTCATTTCTCATAAATATATTTACCCCCTTAAATCCCGAATCCATTAATAACTTCTTTATTCTCATCATCGTCAATACCAATGTAACGGAAAGTTACTTTGACGTTCCGATGATTCAATAGATTAGAGATCCTTTCGATACTAATTCCCTGCATACGCAAGTGGTAGCCAAAGGTTTTTCTAAGCGTATGGCCTCCAACCTTATGCTTGATCCCGACCCTCTGACACCAAGCATTTATTAGCTGATATGCCCTGATCCTGGTAAGAGGTTTATTCTTTTTTGATTTTTCGTTAGTGAATAGGTATTGCTCCAGGTCGAATATATCAGTCTTTTCAATATAAAAATTTATAGCCTCTCTGATCTGCTTATTAAAATGCACCTTCCTGGTCTTACCGGTCTTTTGTTCTTTGATCTCTAAATAGTCTTTTAGATTCCCCTGATCATTTTTGACATCTCCAAGTTTCAGGGATAGGATATCCCCGATTCTCAGACCGGAGTTAATACCGAATACAAAAAGTAGGAAATCTCTCGGATTCCTTTGTTTAAATAGGTTCCCTCTAATCTGTCTGATTGAATTTTCTGACCTTATTGGCTCTACTATATTCAAATTAAACACCTCCCATATCTTATTAAATCTAACTAACGAGATTGTAACATAAGACAAGCAAAAAAGCAAGTTTTGTTTTCAATCAGATTCCGATATTCTGAAAGCCTTATTTTATATGACTTTTTAAATTTAACACAATCCTTTATATGTTAAATGAAAGATAATTATCTAACCATAGTTAAACCCGGCAACTCCGATTTTTTAAAAAAATCTTATAGCCACCAAAAACCCTCTAAAATCCAAAATTCACTTTTTAATAACTCCGATAACTCCGATACCCCAAAAATAACTCCGATAACCGCAAACCGTCTCTTGTAACCGTTGGAAATAAACGGTCTTATTTTTCGATTTTTCCCGATTTTCTCCGATTTCGTGATTTTTTGTTTTTTTTATTTAATCTATCTAAAAGAAATGCGTTAAAGGT
>NMQN01000035.1 GCA_003575245.1 Candidatus Atribacteria bacterium 1244-E10-H5-B2
CCCGGATAGACCTTTGGCTTTCACATTTTAAGGCCTCTTTGATTAAATTTTTTCTGTTCCTATCATCTAACATTTCAGAGGCTTTTTTGTAATAGTCCATTATTACTTTTTTAGCGAGTTCCTGGGTCTCTCTTTTTGATTCTATCTTCCATTTTCCTTCAGTATAAATTAACCAGTTTGTCCAGGGCTGACAATATATTAATTTCCCAACGTATTTTATAGAAAAATTCTCTGAATTCTTCAGATCGGTAGCCCTGAAATATTCTCCCCGGATCCCCTTAGATTCTAAATTTAAAAAATGGAACCATAGGGGATTTAAAAATTATGGAACTTAGAGAGCATAAACCGGAAGATATGCTAACCAAAATAGCAGGTATAAGTTATGAGCCGGGAGCAGATTGCCCGAAGTGGCTGGCTTTCCTGGACAAGATATTTGAGGGCAATGAAAACCTGATAGATTATATTCAGACTGCTTTAGGTTATAGCTTAACCGGAGATACCGGGGAACAATGTTTGTTTATAAATTATGGTATAGGTGCAAACGGAAAAAGCACCTTTATAAATGTTATTCACGAGATACTGGGAGATTACGCGATCAATACCCCTTTCAGCACCTTTTTGAGCAAGGGGAGAGGAGATAATATCCCTAACGACCTAGCTAGGTTAAGAGGGGCCAGATTTGTGTCGGCTGTCGAGGCCCCGGGAGAAAGAAGGTTTAATGAGGTATTATTGAAAACCATTGTAGGGGGCGATCTGATAACTGCCCGGTTTTTGAGGCAGGAATTTTTCGATTTTTATCCGGAATGCAAGATTTGGCTGGCCACCAACCATAAGCCGATAGTAAAGGAATTTTCGCTGGGCTTCTGGAGAAAAATCAGGCTTATTCCTTTTAAAATTAGTATATCGGAAGAAGAGAGGATCCTGCACTACGATAAAATTCTGCTGGAAGAGAAGGAAGGTATCTTTAACTGGATACTGGAAGGGTTTAAGAAATGGAAAGAAGAAGGCCTAAAAACACCGGAAGAGATAATAGAGGCTACTGCAGAATATAAAAGTTCGATGGACGTGGTGGCTGAATTTATAGAACAATGCTGTATAGAAAGTCACCAGGTAAAAATTGCTACCAAGGAGTTATATAAAGCCTATAAAGATTGGTGTGAGGAAAGCGGTGATAAGCCGATAAGTAAAGATGCATTTAGTAGACAATTAACAGAAAGGGGTTATAAGCCGATAAGAATCGGATCACCTAAACAAGAGCGGGGTTGGTTAGGAATTGATCTGAAGGGTAAAGACGAAGATCTACCCTTTAATGAGAATTAAAATTATTAAAATAGACACGTTAGACACGATATCACTAAAACAGGGTTAATTTTATGTTTTCTTTCTCATAAGGGGTTACGCTCACTTGCCTATATCGTGTCTAACGTGTCTAAAAATGGATTTTAAAAAATAGGCTAAGTATGCTAAGACGCTTTGTTTATAAGTATTATATAAATTTTTGTTAAATTCAGTAAAAAAACTGATTTTGAAAAGAAAAAAGGAGAAGATTATGATAATTAACAAAGAAAGTGAAAAACATATCCGGAATCTTGCCAGGTGTTTGAATAGGGATAACAAACCTTACGAAGCACTTATAAAAAAATATTCTTGTCCTCTTTCTGAATTCTTAGAGGTTAAAGATTTATCTCAAGCAGAAAAAGAAAGTATTAACTGCGATATAAAAACAGAGGTTTACCAACTTCTAAAGGAGCTAGAGATAGATTATAAAGATCATCCGGGCGGATATAAAGATTGGGAAACAGTAACCTTATATCAATTTAATTTATGTAAAGCAAAGGAATCAAATAAGGGCTAAAAAGAAGATAGAAGAATAAGAGGAAGATTTTAAGGTTAGTAATTCAAGGAAGGAGAATTAAAACTATGATTAAGAAAAGAAGTAAAAAATCCTATTATGGCAATACCTCAGAGGCAAGAAAAATGCAGAGGTCCAATCTGATACCGGGTAGCCAAAATGGAAGAAGAAAGATCCAGGGGGC
>NMQN01000408.1 GCA_003575245.1 Candidatus Atribacteria bacterium 1244-E10-H5-B2
ATTTACTTGATATAAAATACGGCATCATCGCCATAACCAAAATCGATTTGGTAGACCAAACCAGATTAAATTTTGTGGAAAAACAGATCAAAGAGAAGCTAAAAAACACCACCCTGTTTAACGCGCCCATAGTAAAAGTAAGTACGGTAAAAAATATAGGAATTGATGGGATAAAATCAGCCATCCAGGACTTAATCCCCCGGATGAAACCAAAAAGAGATATCGGAAAACCGAGACTATTCATCGACCGGGTCTTTAACATTAAGGGAAGCGGTACAGTAGTTACCGGCACTTTGATAGGGGGAACTCTTCATAGGGGAATGGCGGTAACCATTTTTCCTTCTTATAAAAAAACTCGCCTTAGAAATTTACAGACTTATAAAGAAACAACAGAAAAAGCTTTTCCGGGAAGCAGGGTAGCCCTCAATTTGGTAGGGATGGAAAAAAATGAGCTGCACAGAGGAGACATTGTCTTTGGAACCAAGCAGATTAAAGCCAGTAAGAATATAGATGTCCGGATACAGCTTCTCCCCCAGCTCAAAAAATATTCTTTAACTAATAGATCAGAATTATTTTTTTTCACCGGGACCAAAGAGATTTTGGCTAAAGCAATTCTTAACCAAAAGGAATGCCTTAAAGCAGGTGAAAAAGGATTTGCTCAACTTCGCTTTAAAGAGCCGCTGGCAACTTATTTGGGAGACCGCTTTATTTTAAGAATACCCAGTCCTCCCAAAACCATTGGCGGGGGATTGATTGTCGACCCTTTAGCCCACAAACATCATTTTAAGCATCATTTTAAGGACAAAGATATCGTTAATCTTTTACAAAAAAGAGCAAAACTTGACTTAGGTGAATTGATTTTAACTGAATTAAAAAAGGTTAACTTTATCAAAAAAGATGATCTATTAATTAATAGTAACTATTCATATTTAGAAATTAGGGAAGTAGTTGAATCATTAACAAAGGAAGGTGAAATAATTACTACTAATTCCTGGATAATTGATAAAAGCTACTGGCAAGAGCAAAAAACAAAATTTATAAATAGGTTAAACCATGAATATGAACTTTATCCTTTACAAACCGGTTTCCCCTTAAATAAATTTCAGAATTATTTTTATTATTTGAAACCGGAAATATTTAATTATTTGATAGATTCTCTGATTAATACAGATAAAATAGGCTTAAATAAAGGAATAATATTTTTACTCTCCCGCAAACCTAAAATCTCTACGCAGCAAAAAATATTAATTTCTAAAATATTAAAAATCCTGAAAGATAATCCTAACAATCCTCCTAACGAAAAAACACTTATTTCCCAAATTGCCGGGGGCAAAGAAATAATAGATTTTTTAATTCAAGAAGGTAAAATTGTTAAATTAAGTGATGGAATATTACTTGAAAGTAAGAATTATGATATTATGAAAAACAAATTAATAGATTTTTTAAAAATAAATGGCTCTATCTCTATTGCCCAGGTTCGGGAATTGTTGGGAATAAGCCGAAAATATATTATCCCTCTGCTTAATAAGATGGATGAGGAAAAAATTACTCAACGCAAAGAAAATGTTAGAATATTAAAAACTAAACTTGGCTAATTAATCTATCAGAAAGGAGACAGAAAAGGTTTGACAGACAAAAGGAAATTAACCCAAATGGTTTCTGCTGCCGGATGAGCAGCTAAATTGAACCCTAAAGATCTCGGTGAGATCTTAAAAAAAATTAATGTTTTAAAAGACAATAATCTATTGGCTGGGTTTGAAAAATATGAAGATGCAGCGGTTTATCGATTAAACGATAAGCAGGCTCTTATTTTTACCCTGGATCTTATCACACCAATAGTTGATGACCCATATACTTTTGGACAAATCGCGGCAGTTAACGCCCTGAGCGATGTCTTTGCCATGGGAGCAAATCCTTTAATGGCTTTAAATATAGTTGCCTTTCCCGAAGATAGATTAGATGATCTCGGGCTTATTTTAAAAGGAGGGGCAGAAAAAGTTGCGGAAGCCGGCGCCCTTTTGGTGGGCGGAC
>NMQN01000476.1 GCA_003575245.1 Candidatus Atribacteria bacterium 1244-E10-H5-B2
TCTGTTGTTGTAAAGATATCTGACGGAGCTCTATATATTACTCAGGGCTTCACTATTGCAGTGAGTGAACTACCACCAGTTAATCAAGCACCTGTTATAACAACAATCCCAAGTCTCACTGCGATTGCGGGAGTAGTTTATACTTACGATGTAAATGCCACTGACCCTGATGGTGATACCTTGGCTTATTCTTTGGCTACTGGCACAAGTATGATCATTGACTCTACTACTGGGGTGATTATCTGGTTTCCTACTGGTGTAGGAAGTTTCCCCGTTATCGTACAGGTATCAGATGGGGAGTTAAGTGATACCCAGAGCTTTACAATAACCGTTATAGCCGGCACAGCTACTAAGCTTCTCTGGGTCAAACAGCCAGCAGTATTGGTTACATCCGAGGACCCTTGGGATCTCTTTAGCATTGAGATAACCGACAAATACGATAACAGGAGGATTTCTGATGATGCAAGTGAGATAACCATTATTACAGAAGGCGCTGGAACCCTGACAGGAGGGACTTTTACTGAGACGGTAGTAGATGGCCTAGCGACCTTTGATGCTTTTACCTATACCCTTGCGGAGCCGCCAGCAGCAGAGATTATAACCATTATTGGTTCGTCCGGAGATTTGACACCAACGGATAATTCCGTACCCGTAACCGTAGAACCCGTACCCGTAGGATAAATCATCGAAATAAGCTTACCAAAAAGGGGTGCATTATCTCCCAGCTTAGCGGAAGGTGCACCCCTTCCTTTGAAGAATATTTTTTTGAGTTAGAGGAAATAAATAATGAGCCTTTACGATTATCAAAAGTCAAAAGAAATAGCAGCAGAGGAACCTTCATTTGTATCTTTAATAATGGCTGCTACCTGGAAGGCTGATATTTCAAATTTAGGTAGACTAAGAACAGCCTTCCCTGATATCATAGAAGAGTTAGAAAAGATATATTTTAGAGGTGATAAGTTAAAATATCCTTAGGCAATTTCGGAAGTTAGCGGGGGTTTGCCTGAGGTTGTTTTCTCCCCCTCGTTAACAATTTAATTTCGCGAGGGCAGGGGGTTGTTATTATCCCCTCGCCTGCACTTATAATTTTATTTGAAAATTGAATAATTTGGAGCCACCAGATAGCCGGATTTTTGAAGGTTTTTGACCTTCAGCTCCGGCTATTTTTTTTTAAAACAAAGTTTGAGTTAAAAGCATTTCGTCAGTTAAAGAAGATTATCAAATCCTCATTTTCTCTATACGATTAATGGACGGGATAAAGGTTATACAAAGGGAAGAGTTTAGTAAATATGGATTTTAACGTAAAGGTTTGCACCGTTTCATATAATTAAGGAAAAATATTTTAATTTTTTATAACTGGAGGTTAATTAATGTTGACGAATATAAACCATTGTTTTATAATGATAAAAATTAAAAAGGGGAGAGAATTCAAATGTTGAACTTAAAAGAAGTAGCTTCTCGGCTGAATATGCATTATAACACCATATATAAATATATCAGAAGTGGAGAATTAAAAGCGGTAAGATTCAAAAGGGTTTACCGGATAGAAGAAAAAGACCTCCAGAAATTTATTAAAGATAGACGTGTGGTCGTAAAATAATTATAGATTCATGTGATAAAAATTATTCCAGAAATATAAAAAATAAGTATTACAATTATTACAAACAATACAAACATTACAAGTATAGGCAGGTAGATTAAATGAGAATTATAACTATAACTAACCAAAAGGGAGGAACCGGAAAGACTACTATCGCTATGAATTTGGGGGTAGCCCTTGCCTCGATGGGGAGAAAGATGTTATTAATTGATTTTGATCCCCAGGCCAACCTTACCTATTCTTTCGGTATACATAAGCCGAAAAATACCATAGTGGAAGTATTACAAGGAAAACAAACATTACAAACAATACTTGTAAAAAAGGAAGGCTTAGAAATTGCTCCTTCTTCTTCTTTGCTGGCTGATTTAGAAGTCTCTATAGTTAATAAGATTGGCCGAGAACAGCTATTAAGGGATCGACTTATAGGTCT
>NMQN01000784.1 GCA_003575245.1 Candidatus Atribacteria bacterium 1244-E10-H5-B2
CACCATGCCCGCTATAAAAGGTATGAGGGATATCTTTATATCCTTCTGCCAGGACAAAGGCCAGATCAATAGGTTGATGTTTACTGATAAATTCATTTAATTGTTCTGGCATAAGAAGGTCTAAAGATAAAATATTATTATTAGTTTTAACTAAAGCCTGACGGATAGCGTCTACATCTTCTGTGGGGATGCATTCTCTAAAGAGCCCTTTACGTTCTCTCTGGCTTACCTGATTATAGACAAATAAAATATTTTTTATCATATATTCAGCTCCTTTCTATTAATATTTATTATATTCTATATATTTTTTTGAAGAATGTCTTATTTTTAAGACTATTCTTTATAGAGCATTTTTCTTTCGGATATCTTATTTTAAAAATTAAAATAAGAAATGATTTTTGCAGTATTGCAAGATAGATAAAAAGAGGTTTTGAGAGTACTCTATAATCGTTACAGGATAAAACCTATTAATATTTTATAATAAGATAATAAAAAATACAAATATATTAATATAGTATCGAGTATATAGTATTGAGTACCGAGTTAAAAAAGCGAAAGAAAAGATAGAAAAAGCAGCATTATTCTTCCTATCTAACTATCCCACTAAAGTTTACACTAACTATTAAATATGTATCGAGTTAAGAAAGAGAAAAAAAATAAATTAAGTGAAAGTAGAGAAAAGATGTAAGCGTAACTTTTTAAGTATTTTTTGCGAATAACATCTAGGCCAAATCTTTTAACCACGGTTTAAATAGAGATTTTAATTTATTTGTCAGATTTGCCGGCTAATTCATTAATTTTTTTAGTCTCTCCTATTACGATTAGAAAATCTCCTTTTTTTATTACGTCTTTTGCCCGGGGTGAGATATTAAGGCTATCATTTCTTTTTATGGCTAAAACGTTTATTCCGTATTTATTCCGCATGTCAAGTTCACTTAAAGTTTTATCTATGAATTCGGGTAAGGCTTCAATCTCAATAATATTATAGTCAGGTTCCAGTTCGACATAGTCTTTAATGTTTGGAGTGATTAATCTTCGAGCGATTCTTGCACCCATATCTCTTTCGGGAAACACAACTTTATCCACGCCAATTTTTTCCAAAACCTTTGCATGAAGATTATTTTGGGCTTTAGCGATAATATATTTTAACCCCATTTCTTTTAACATCATAGTTACTAAGATGCTTGTCTCTAAATCAGTTCCAATGCATACAATGGCTGCATCAAAATTTTTTACTCCCAATTCCGTTAAAACTTTTTCCTCGGTAATATCAGCCTGCACTGCTTGAGTTATTTTATCTTTTAAGGCATCTACTCTTTCTTCGTCATTGTCTACGCCCAGGACTTCATGCCCTAATTCAACCAAGGTTGTGGCTACTGCAGAACCAAATCTTCCTAAACCAAGAACTATAAATTGTTTCATGAAAAATCCCTCCTTTTTGAAATTGACCAATTGACCAATTACCCAATTCACCAATTAAAATTACAGGTTACAAGTTGCAGGTTCTCTTCGTTTTGTCATTACGAGGAATGAAGTGACGAAGTAATCTCAACCCGAGATTGCCGCGCTCCCTATGGTCACTCGCAATGACATTTTAAACTAGAGAAACACATATTCTACAGTTTTATCTTGTATCTTATAACTTATCACTGGCCAACTGGTAAACCGGCTAACTGGGTAACTAATATTCTGTACGCTACACGCTCTACGCCATCCGCTATTTTCTTTACGATATACGATTCACGAGATACGAGATACGAATTAAACTCCTGGCTCCTGAATTCTGTCTTATTCACGCGATACTCGATACTGTTTTTACTTCCCGCAATTTTTCCCTACGCCTATACGCTAAACGCTCTACGCTAATTTCTTACTAACGACTATTCACCATTCACTAACGACTAAATTGACTGAGTAATTAGCTAACCGGTAAACCGGTAAACTAACATGTAAGCCAATTGGTAAATTGGTAGATTGGCGAATTGGTCAATTTATTTTTATCCTACCATAATTTTCTCTTCAGGATATTT
>NMQN01000729.1 GCA_003575245.1 Candidatus Atribacteria bacterium 1244-E10-H5-B2
ACTTTGTCTGGTTCCGCTTGCTTAAATTCTTGTTTCCCGGGTGGTGGTGAAATAGTATATCCCGCCTCTTTTTCTTTAATTGACAGGACAGGATTGCTAACTATACGAACGACATTCCCTTCGCTATCTAATATCTTATACATCATTGCATCGATGCCGGAAGTATTAATCATAAAAAACATAGCTAATATTAAAACTAAACCTACTAAAAAATATTTCCTTTTCATAATTTAAAATCCCCCTTTATGTTTTATTAATAACTTGCTCAGAATAGCCCTTCCTAGAGCTCCTGAGTAGCCTACAATGCGTTTCTTTGACCCACTCGATACCTTTCTACCAACCCCTTTTTAACTCTAAACCCTGAAAGCTATAAGATATAAGGCATAATCGTTGATTTAGCTAAAATCAGGCCTTCAAATTTCGCTTTTAAGGCCCCTCGAATTTAAAGCCCTTATGATTGTATGCGTTTATTGGCCTTTTCCGTTAAAAACTTGCCCTTATTCGAGCCTGTTATTGCCGGTTAATTATCCTGCCCCGGTTATCCTTCCTTTTAAATCGCTTCTTTTTTTGATTCCGGTTAAATTTATCTAACCGGTCTGTCTCCGACCTATTTTTTCTACCCCATTTTAAGGCTCGTTCTAATCTTTTATCTATCATTATTCCCCTTGTGAATTGCCCCTTCTTAAACCCTTACGAGTTTCTAATACCTTATCGATTAAACTTCTCCGGAATTTCTGTTTATCCGTTTTTTTATTAACTTCTTGAAGTTCACTACCGCAATCAGGGCATTTATTTTTATGCTTGTATCTCCCAGCCCATTTTATTTTTGACATAGCTATTTATCACCTTCCTTTAAATTCTTTTTCTAACTGCCTGCCTGGGATAGAGCCCTCTTTAACCAGTATCTTCTCTGGTATTCTCTTATCCTCTCCGGATATTTTTTATAATATGCTTTTAGCCAATTCTTATTGTAGTCCGGATTCCTGGCCCGCCAATCTCTGAGATACCGGTTTTTCGCTTTTCTCATTTTTCCGTAGGCCTCAGGATCTTTTATTTTTAGCCTCTGAAAATAAGTTCTCCGGTATTTATTGATTTCCTCATTGATCAGCTTCTTTGCCTCTGGAGACTTAACGTTCACACTTTTACCTGAAATATTCACACTTTTATTCACAGTTTCATTCACAGTTAGCACCGAATACTTACCAAAACCCGCCCTGGCAATCTTACCCTCTTTGCATAGGTTAGATAGTATCTTCCTTATATTTGCACTGCTTTTTTTAAGCTCAAGGGCAATGGTTTTAGGACCCAGAGGTTTTTCGCTTTTAGATAAAAGAGAGATAATTTCTTCCCTGGTATTCATAGTTTTCATTTACCACCTCCCCCGTCAAGAAATTTCTGTAAGTTTTCTTCTGATACCATATAGAATTTACCGATCTTGATAGCCTTTAACCTGCCCCGGGTTATATACTTCCTGACCGTCTCCGATGGTATTTTTAACATTTTTGATAAGGCTTCCACATTATAGAATTGCTTCTTTCCGATCTTGATAGTTTTGTTAGGCATAACCTTAAACCCCCTTAATATTTGATATATTTAATTTTACCATATCTAAATATATAAAGCAAGTAGAAGAAAGATATAAGTCTATAAACCTTTCTAAACATTTACAAGGTCCTATAATAAGTATTATGTAAAGTAAACTAAAAAAGACCCCCCGAAAGCCCTTTGTTTATAAGGGTTTCAGGACGCCTCTTTTCACTACTTTTTACCATAAACCCACCGCTATATATAGCGTAGTATTTTAGCTAAATGCCTTATAGAATAAGGAATAATCAACTATGATAAATTCACTATACATAAGTTATTTGAAGGATCGCTTTCAGAAACAAAAAAAGAGGGTAGTTCTACCCCCCAATTAGTGACATATAATGACATATAATTTTACTTCTTATTTCTCTCAAAATCTTTATGATTTAAGAGTTTCAGGAGAGAAAGGCAATTTTATTTTTAATATAAATTCTTTGCTTCC
>NMQN01000084.1 GCA_003575245.1 Candidatus Atribacteria bacterium 1244-E10-H5-B2
TCATAGTTGTCTTCGGGGATACCGGCATATTCTAAAACAATTTCATAAATATTTTTAACTTCTTTACCATCATCATCTATTTTATTAAATAATTCCGCTTCAAATATTTCACATTTACCCCCAAGAACTTCAGTTAATTTTTTTGCTTTGTCAGTATAGGCCTTATCAAGTTTCATTAAACTAATAATCAATTCTTTCTTATCCATTTTTTTAGATCACCTCTTTTTTAATAAATTACCTATTTTTATCAAAAAGACGACCAGTTGTCTTTTTCAAATTTATCGAACCTACCTAAAAATTTTAATCTATCCGGTAGCATTAGCTCCCCCCTTTCCTTATTGTTAAACCCTTATTCTTTAACATTAAGACTTTTAGCTAGTTTAACTCCCTCATCTGAAAGACAAAGCCATTTGATACAATCGCCTTGCATTTCTTCTCGTTTATCTAATTTGCGAGAATGTGTTATATCTATACAAGGTGTGCTATCACAACCATAGACGTATAACAAGTCTTTAAAAGCCAGAGTTCTTATGCTCCGGGTAATACTGACCTGTATGCTATTTATTTTAGACATTTCAAATTCCCGCCGGTATATCCTTACTAAGTAACTACGCCACAAGCGATATTCCCTAAGCTCATAGCATTTTAATAAAATCCACTTTTGAAGTTTAGATAAACGTTCTTCTGACATTCTGAAAAATCCTTTCTTTAAATGTTTCTAACCGTTAGAAAGAACTGGCCAAGCTCAAAAATGTATGTTCGCCCCCCGAAAAATCCTCTCTTTATTTTTTTATCTCTTTCTACCCCCAGAATCGACCTGCAGTAAAATATGCTTTAATATCCTTATTAAACACCAGGCAAAGAAGGACACTCTACTAACCACTCTCTAAAGGCCTACTATAGGTATCACCAGTGATCCCCCCCATAGGTATCATTTTAGGTCTCTTTTTTTGAATTTATCGGGTAAATATGGAGTGATAAAAATTATTTCTTTATCAGATATAGCTTTTATTTTGCCTTCTCTAACTTCTCTTTTAAGCATTTCTCCATATCTTTATAAATCTCTGCTCTCGATTCTTTAGTAAGCCCGGACATTATCTTTTTATAAATAGATATTTTGCTTTCAAGGACCAGTTCCCTCCACCAATTATTAAGATAATCTCGGCCTTTCAATTTCTTTTTAGGCACATTTTTATAACTTCTTTTATTTTCATATACTTCAAAAATAGACTGCTTATCCTTAAGAGTAGACAGTTCCCACCAGCAATCATATCTCGCCACCTGGATCTTTCTTCTCTCATCTTTACCGCCTGGTATCAGATTGGACCTCTGCATTTTTCGTGCCTCTGCAGTATTGCCACAATAAGATTCTTTACTTCTTTTCTTAATCATAATTTTAGTTCTCCTTTCTATTAGTTATCGATCAATTTGATTCTTTTAGTCAAAAAACACCACTAATAATTTTTCTTCTTCATTAAGTAAATTGATATCTGCCCGACCCCGATAATGTGTTTCTTGTGTTTCTCGGGTTTTTTTCCGAAGGGGGTATGGTATATATCTATGTTTTTTTGTTTTTTTAAGAAACCCTTATTTCTCTTATCTCTTTGTATGTATGTATTATAATTGTTTTTTAGGTTCAGGGATGCCATACACATAAAACACATACCCCCCTTCCGAGAGAAACACATAAAACACATAAAACACATTGTCGGTCAATCCGGGATATTCATTTGGGTCTCCTTTTTGACTTTCCCAAGGTGCTCATCTACCGGAATAATTTTAGTATCGACGCTAAACCTCTCTGCCAATCCTGCTAAAGTTTTCCTATCGATGATCCAACCAGCCCGGCTATTTAAAGATTTTTTTTCAAAGTTAAATGGCTTTATCCTCCAACCCATTGACCTATCGCTAATCTGAAAATTAGGATTTTCAGTATCCTGGTTATACCTTTTTGCAACGTCTTGGGTAAGGGCATAATCTTTCCCTTCATTATAAATTTCTATAAAAATGCTTACTATGGTTGCGTTT
>NMQN01000560.1 GCA_003575245.1 Candidatus Atribacteria bacterium 1244-E10-H5-B2
ACCAGAAATGATGAAAAAATTTAAATATAAAAGTGTGATGGCTGTTCCCAGATTACAAAAAACAATAATTAATATCGGGTTAGGAAGTGCGATAAAGGATTCAAAAATTATGGATGAAGCAGTAAAGGAATTAGCTATTATTAGTGGACAGAGGCCCATCATTACTCGTGCAAAGAGATCTATATCTAACTTTGGAGTTAGAAAAGATATGCCAGTAGGTTGTAAAGTTACCTTACGGAGTGATAGAATGTATGAATTTTTAGATAAATTTATTAATATTGCTATCGCTAGAATTCGGGATTTTAGAGGTATTCCGTCAGATTCTTTTGACGGGAGAGGGAATTATACTGTAGGTGTAAAAGAGCAGTTAATTTTCCCCGAAATAGACTTTGATCAAGTAACCAATACCCTGGGAATGAATATTACTATTGTAACAAGTGCCTTAAACGATGAAGAAGGGAAAGCCCTTTTAGAATTAATGGGCGCTCCTTTTAAAAAATAGTTTATGTTTCGTATCGCGTGAAGAAAAATAGCGTAGAGCGTACGGCGTTTAGCGTATAGTATCATAAGTAGAATGTCTGTTATGTATTTTACGATTTTTTGTATTATAAATATTCGAGCTGAAACAGATTTGATAAATCAAAGAAATACTTATTACCAATCAATATTTGTTAGACAGTTGAACGTTTATACAGTTAATTAGTTAACTGGTTTGTGCTGATTTTTTAACTAAATAACTAACTAACCATGTAACCAACTAACTGTATAACCAAATGTATACGCTCTACGCTATACGCTAGTTTGCACGAGATACGAGTTATGAGTAAGTCATATTATGTACTAAAAAGGAGGAAATAGTGTGGCCAAAACAGCCCTAATGGTAAAGGCTAAAAAAGAACCCAAATATAAAGTAAGGAAATATTTTCGTTGCAATATTTGCGGAAGACCTCGAGGTTATATGAGAAAATTTGGTATATGTAGAATATGTTTTAGAACAATGGCCCACCAAGGTGAGTTGCCAGGGGTAACTAAATCAAGCTGGTAGAAAACATATTTAACGAAATCTATAGCGAGTTGGAGTTAAAAGAGAGGAGGACACTATATATGAGTGTTGTATCGGATCCTGTTGCTGATATGTTAACTAGAATTAGAAATGCCAATAAGGTGCGGCATGATTCTCTAGTTGTACCATCATCAAAGTTAAAGTTAGAAATTACTCGTATATTAAAAGACGAAGGTTTTATTAGAGACTATAAATACAAAGAAGATAATAAGCAAGATCAATTGACCATCTATTTAAAATATATTAATAAAGAAAAGACCATTAATAATCTTAAAAGAATTAGTAAACCTGGATTGAGAGTCTATGTAAAAAAAGATGAGATACCAGAAGTATTGGGCGGTCTCGGCATTGCAATAATTTCAACTTCTAAGGGCATTATGACTGGTAAAGAGGCCCTTCAGCGCCATCTTGGCGGAGAAGTGATTTGTTATATTTGGTAAGTATAAATTAGTATATAGTATATAGCAAGAAATTTAGAACCCAGAAGTTTAGGAGTAAGGATTTAGAAGATAAAAAGATTAACTTTGTATCTCGTGTTTTGTGAATTAAATCTAGCATATTAGTATATCGTATATAGTAAAGAAAAAAGTTCAGGAGTCAGAATCAAGAAGATTGCTTCTCCTGCTTTGTTCAGGGGCAGGCTTGTTACGCCCCCCTTAATGATATTTGCAGGGAGTGGGGCAGAGTGCAATATGATAACGATATACGATATACGCAATACGATATACGAAAAAGAGGAGGTTTCATATGTCCAGGATAGGGAAGATGCCTATAACCATTCCTAAAGGAGTTAAAGTAGAACTAAATAATAATAATATAAAAATATCCGGAGAAAGAGGTACTTTAGAGAGAAGTTTTCATCCAGATATGCAGGTAAAGATAGAAGAAGATAAGATTTTTGTTTACAGGCCTTCTGAAAATAAATTTCATCGATCTTTGCATGGACTAAGCCGAACCTTAATAAATAATATGGTAGAAGGAGTATCTTCTGGTTTTGAAAAAATTTTGGAAATACAGGGAGTAGGTTATCGAGCTGCCCTTGAAGGTGGGAAAATTGTCCTTCAGATAGGTTATTCTCACCCCATCGAGGTTGATGCGCTTAAAGGAATTGAATTCGAAGTGGAAAAACAGAAAATAATTAAAATAAAAGGCATTGATAAACAGTTAGTAGGTGAAACTGCAGCCAAAATAAGATCATTGCGGAAACCAGAACCCTACAAAGGGAAGGGAATAAGATATATTGACGAAATAGTAAGAAGAAAAGTGGGTAAAACTGCCGCAAAGTAATCAAGATAACACATTAGGTATTTTAATTGTATAGGAATTTTCTTTTTTCATAAGCCCCGTTTTGATACTTACTTAACAGGGTAAATCTATTGTGGATGAAATAGTTGTGTTCAAGAACTCTAATTACGTATCTTGCATTTTTTGTTTGAAACTAACGACTATTTTATAGGAAAGGAGTGCTAATATTGACTGAAATAGATAGAAGATTGGCCAGGATCAAAAGACATAAAAGGGTACGTAAAAATATATCTGGCAGAAGAGAAAGGCCACGCCTATGTATTTTTAGGAGCCTAAAGCATATATATGCCCAAGTAATTGATGATAAGAAAGGAACAACTTTAGTTTCTCTATCTACGCTTGATCCAGAAATAAAGGGAAAAGAAAAATATCAGGGAAATGTAAAGGCCGCTGAAATACTTGGTAGCTTGTTAGTTAAAAAGTTAGAGGAAAAGGGCATAAAAAAAGTAATATTCGACCGGGGTGGTTATCTTTATCATGGCAGAGTGAAGGCTGTGGCAGAGAGTACCAGAAAAGGAAAGATAGTTTTTTAATATAAATTCAGAAAAAAGAGAAATTTAGCAAAAAAATTTAGGACTTAAGAGTTATATCAAGAAAAAATGGAAGAGGAGGTGTATAAGTGCTAATAATAGATCCTGAAGGTTTAGAGTTAAACGAGACAGTTGTTTTTGTAAATAGAGTAAGTAAAGTTGTAAAAGGTGGAAGGAGATTTGGTTTTTCCGCTATGGTCGTAGTGGGGAATGGTGAAGGGATAGTAGGCATAGGCTATGGAAAAGCTAAAGATGTTTCTGAGGCAATTAAAAAAGGTGCGTCAAAAGCAAAAAAGAATTTAATAAAATTAAAAATAAAAAAAGGAACTATCCCTTATACGATTATAGGACGATATGGAGCTGCTGAGGTTTTTATGAAACCAGCTTCTCCTGGAACCGGAGTTATTGCTGGAGGTTCTGTTCGAACAATATTAGAAGCAGCAGGATATCAAAATATTTTAACTAAGTCCTTAGGAAGCCATAATAATTTAAATATTACCAAAGCTACTATGAATGCCCTTGTAAATTTAAAGAACCCAAAGGATGTAGCAAAATTAAGAGGAAAAAGTGTGGTGGAAATGTATAGCCAACACTTACAACCAAGGGAGGTAATAAGTAATGAAGTTAAATAATTTATGCCCGGCTCCCAAATCAACTAAAAAGCGCAAAAGAGTGGGCAGAGGTTGTGGTTCAGGCCATGGTTTTACTTCCTGCCGAGGGGCAAACGGGCAAAATTCTCGCTCGGGAGGTGGGGTCAGACCAGGTTTCGAAGGTGGTCAGATGCCTCTTTATAGAAGGGTACCCAAAAGGGGCTTTACCAATATATTTAAAAAAGATTATAGTATCGTAAATATAGGAAGATTAAATATATTTGAAGATGGTGATATAGTTACCCTTAAAGAATTAATTGATAAAGGAATTGTAAAAAAAGTAGGATATGGAGTAAAAATATTAGCCAAAGGTGGCTTAACTAAGAAATTAACCATAAAAGCAAATAAATTTAGCCAGAAGGCGATAAGTGAAATTGAATCAGCTGGTGGGAAGATAGAGGTGGTATAATTGTTAGAAACATTTCGTAATATATTTAAAATTCCTGATTTAAAGAAAAGATTACTTTTTACCCTGGGAATGTTAGTTGTGGTTAGACTGGGGAGTCACCTACCTTTACCAGGTATAGATAAAGAAGCAATGGCTAATCTATTTGCTCAAGGAGGAATATTAGGTTTTTTTGATCTTTTTGCTGGAGGAGCATTAAGTCGTTTTTCTGTTTTTGCTTTAGGGATTATGCCCTATATTAATGCTTCTATTATTATGAATCTTTTAACTGCAGTAGTCCCTACTTTAGAACAATGGGCCAAAGAAGGGGAAGAAGGCAGGGCTAAAATTACCAAAATTACTCGTTATGCAACAGTATTTTTAGCTATTATTCAGGCTTTCGGGATAAGTGTTTGGCTGCAAAATATGGGGGTATTAATGATTTCAGGATTTGGTTTCAGGTTCTTATTGTTAATCACTCTTACCGCTGGAACTTGCTTTTTAATGTGGCTAGGTGAACAGATTACCGATTTTGGCATTGGCAATGGTATTTCCATAATTATTTTTGGTGGAATTATTGCCAGAATTCCTTCCCAGATTGTACAAACCTTTAAACTTTTGCAAGTTGGAGAAATAGGAATTTTACCACTAACCAGTTTACTCTTAATTTCTGTAGTTGTTATTGGAGGGGTTATTGCTATTCAAAAGGGTCAGAGAAGAATACCAGTTCAGTACGCAAAAAGAGTGATAGGACGTAGAATGTATGGTGGGCAAGGGACACATATTCCCTTACGTGTAAATCAAGCTGGAGTTATTCCGATAATATTTGCCTCTGCAATATTACTTTTTCCAGCCACTATTGCACAATTTTTTCAGAATTTAGCTTTTATGAAAAGTATGTCCGAAGCTCTTTCACCGGGGCAGCCATTATATCTAATTTTGTATGCCGTATTAATTATAGTGTTTACTTACTTTTATACAGCAATTACCTTCAATCCTGCCAATATGGCGGACAATATGAAAAAATATGGAGGTTTTATCCCCGGGATAAGACCAGGGAAAAATACTACTGTCTATATTGATCATATAATGACTCGAATTACACTAAGTGGTGCGTTATTCTTAGCTGTAATTGCTATTCTACCTAATATTTTAATAAAAATTACTGGTATTACTACTTTCTATTTCGGAGGGACATCTTTGTTAATTATGGTAGGAGTCGCTTTAGAAACCGTCCAACAAATTGAATCACATATGTTAATGAGACATTATGAAGGATTTATTAAGAAATAGTTTTATAAACTAATTTGATTCGTTAGTTAGTTACTTAGTTGGCTGGTTAATTAGTTAATAAATATTAGTATTAAACTAGCTAAGCAGAAAACCAGTTAGCTGATTAGTATATAGTGAATAGTGAATATTAATAAAACGAAAAGCGAAAAACCATATTCGTATATCGTATATCGTGAAGAAAATAGAAATTCAAAATCCAGAAGATGGAGCGAAATAGCGATAAGTAATAGGTGTGCTCCAATAAGTAATGAGTTGTATACTTCGGATTACAGGTTTTCTCTCTTTTTTTCATTTAAATACGAACGAATACTTAATACGATATATAATATACAAAAAAAGGCTTTAAATTTTTAACTGTATGCTGACAATTGAAAAATTGTATTTAAAACTAACGGCTAACAGCTATTCATTAACAACTAATTTGCATTTTACATTTGAAACTAAAGACTTTTCACTAGCGACTAATTAAAGCAGGATAGTTGACTTAAAAAGAAAGGGAAAGTTATGAGATTAATCTTGTTAGGTCCTCCAGGTGGGGGGAAAGGAACAGTAGCAAAAAGGTTGCAAGCGGAATTCAATATTCCGGTAATTTCAACAGGAGTAATCTTAAGAGAAACACTAGATAAAAAGAATAAGCTGGGTATAGAAGTTGAGAATATTATGAGTAAAGGAAGCTTAGTGCCTGACAATATTATTCTGGAAATAATAAAAGAAAGAATAAAGCAGGAAGATTGTAAAAATGGTTATATCTTTGATGGCTTTCCCCGAAATATCGAACAGGCGAATTCATTAGATAAATTAAATAAAGAGCTCAATGAATATATTGATTATATATTTTACTTTGAGATACCTTTTCCTGAAATAATAAAAAGGTTATCTAATCGTAGAGTATGTAAAAAATGTAGTACTAATTATAATTTGTCATTTAATCCTCCTAAAAAAGATAATACCTGTGATCTTTGCGGTGGAGAGTTGTATCAACGAGAGGATGATAAAAAGGAGACCATAAAGAATAGATTGAAAGTATTTGCTAAACAAACTATACCTTTAAAAAAATATTATAAAGAAAAAAAATTACTAAAGGTGATAGATGCTAATTTAAGTAAGAATGCTTTTTTAGCGATCAAGAAAGTTTTACGAGGAACGCATAAATAGATTAATGGTAATTTTAAAGTCTCCCGAAGAAATTAAATGCATAAGAAAGAGTTGCAAATTAGCAGCAAGCGCCTTAAATAAAATATTAGAAAATATAAAAGAGGGAATTACTACTTTAGAGTTAGATAGGATTGCTGAGGATTATATAATAAAACATGGAGCAAAACCTGCATTTAAAGGTTATGGAATAGAAAAAAATAAATTCCAACATTCTATATGTATTTCTATAAACGAAGAAGTAGTTCACGGTATTCCTGGAAGGAGAAGATTGAGAGAAGGGGATATAGTAAGTATAGATATTGGAACAAATTTAGAAGGTTACTATGGAGATACTGCGATTACAGTTCCCGTAGGAAGAATAGGGCTAAAAGAACTAAAACTTTTAGAAGTAACCAAAAAATCTTTGTTTAAAGGTATAGAGAAAACCATTATAGGTAACAAATTAGGTGATATTTCTTTTGCCATCCAGGAAACAGTAGAAAAATCACATTTTTCTGTAGTAAGAGAATATGTAGGCCACGGAGTGGGTTGTTATTTGCACGAAGAACCACAAATACCTAATTATGGTGTTTCTCATACTGGTTTAATGTTGGAAGAGGGGATGGTGTTAGCACTTGAACCTATGGTAAATGCGGGCGGTTATAAAACAAGACTTTGTGATAATGGATGGACAGTTGTGACAGAAGACGGAAGCTGGTCAGCACATTTTGAACATTCTATAGCAATAACTGCAGATGGTAACGAGATATTAACTACTCTTTAGATAAATTAGTGGCTTGTAAATGATTTAATGGTTTAAGTGAAAATAATTTAGGCGGAGGAATAATTGATGGCGAAAGAGAAGTGTATAGAAATGCAAGGAAAAGTTATTCAGTCCTTACCAAATGCT
>NMQN01000083.1 GCA_003575245.1 Candidatus Atribacteria bacterium 1244-E10-H5-B2
AGGGGTCAGGTTTATTTAAAAGAGGGTGATCGAGATGTATCCGAAGTATAAATGCTTGAATTGTGGAAGGATCTGGCGCAGTGGAGATATAGTCATAGTCTGCCCGGTCTGCAGGAGTAAACCGATTAAAATAAAAGAGGGGGTAAACGTTGAAGAAGTAGTAGAGAGGCTAAAAGGTGGTGGTGCTTATGGACTATCTTCTCAAAAAAGCAGGGGGTAAATTGCTTATGGAATAGGTTACTAAAAATTAGAATCATATCGCAGAGAGCCAACGAGGCTTGACTTTCGCAGTCGGTGCTTTTGTCAAGCCTAATCCTGCTCTCCGGTTTTAGTGCATTGCCGGAGAGCAGGGGAAATTTAGAGGTGGTTAATTTGTTTAAAAAAGTAGAGATTAAAGAAATTAAGAGTATTTTAGAGCGGTTAGAGTCAGAACTAAGATTCGGGGATTTACCATTTCAGAGAAGAGAAGAGGTTAAGTCGTTGATCTATTATCTAAAAACTTGGCTAGAGTGGAGAGATTACCGGGAGCGAGAGCATTATCGAGAAGTAATTAAAAGCGAAAGCTAAGAAGGGGGTTAAGTAATGGATTGGTATCTTATCTTTATAATTTTAGCCATAGTGGCAGGAATAATTTATTTTTCGATTAAGAAAAAAAGAAAAATGAATAAGTGAGCTAAGTCGGCGATCCGGCCGGACTAAAAGAACAGAACCGGATTGCCGATCCCTGCTCCCTGGTTTTTTTGGAGTATCTTCTTCCGGGGAGCAGGACTATTTAAAGGTGGTGGTTGCATGATAATGTGAAGGGAGGTGAAAGTATAGAATGGAGTCGATGGATAGAATAAAAAAGATAATCGTAGATCGATTAGGAGTTGATAAAAGTAAAATTACGGAAGATTCTTCTTTTGTTGATGAGCTGGGTTTAGATTCTTTAGATATAGTTGAATTGATAATGGCTTTCGAGGAAGAATTTGATATAGAAATTCCAGATGAAGATGCGGAAAAGATGAAGACTATTGGAGATGCGGTTAAATACTTAAATAAATAAAAATATAGACCTAAAATATGTATAAACATTTTTTTTATATTTATTTTTTTGTGAGCCAGAATAAAAGTAGAGCTAGATGGCTTAGAGATATTTTTAAGAATTAAAAAAAAGAGGGAATAAAAAATGAAAAAGATTAAAATTGCTATTGCGGGAGTGGGGAACTGTAGCAGTTCTTTGGTCCAAGGTATAAACTATTATAAAGATAAGGACGGCCGAAAGGCTATCGGTCTGATGCACTGGGATATTGGGGGATATGAGCCCTCTGATATAGAGGTAGTAGCTGCCTTTGATATTGATAAGCGGAAGGTAGGGAGAGATGTTTCTGAAGCTATATTTGCCCTTCCCAATTGCACTACAGTATTTCGTAAATATATCCCTGAAACCGGGGTTAGAGTACAGATGGGGAGGATCTTAGATGGCTTTGCTGAACATATGAGAGATTATCCGGTCCCATGCACCTTTGTCTTAGCTGAAAAAAAAGAAGCTACCAGAGAAGATATAGTAAAAACATTAAAAGAATCAGGAGCGGAGATATTACTTAATTATATGCCGGTAGGTTCGGGAAGAGCTGTAAAGTTCTATGCCCAATGTGCCCTGGAGGCAGGGGTTGCCTTTATAAATAATATGCCGGTCTTTATCGCCAGTGATCCCGAATGGGCTGAGAAGTTCAAAGATAAAAATATCCCCGTTATCGGAGATGATATAAAATCACAGTTGGGGGCTACGATCACCCACAGGGTCTTAACCACCCTATTTAAGGATAGAGGGGTAAAATTAGAGAGGACCTATCAGCTTAATACTGGTGGGAATACAGATTTTCTTAATATGCTGGATCGCCATCGATTGCTTTCTAAAAAAGTATCAAAGACCGAGGCGGTTCAATCTGTAGCAGGAGAAAGGCTTGCCGATAAGGATATACATATTGGTCCAAGTGACTATGTCCCCTGGCAAAAAGATAACAAGGTCTGCT
>NMQN01000361.1 GCA_003575245.1 Candidatus Atribacteria bacterium 1244-E10-H5-B2
CTAAAGGCACTTCTTCGATTGTAAATTTTTTAGAGGTTAAATTGACCCTTAATACTCTACCCCAATATCCATGCATCATTTCTTTCCTCCTCCCCTATTTGTGTATTTAAAATACATTAAAAAATTATAAGTATCTTTAAAATTTTATAAAATAAGTATTTTTTATTAATGAGCATTTGCTTTTTCAATTTTATTTCAAAATTCTAACTTTTTGCATATATTTATATTATTGTTTTTTTATCTTATATTTCTCTTAACATTTTTTATTTTATAACTCCTCATATATTATAAAATTATATATGAGGAGTTATAAAATGATAATTAAGCAAGAATAAGCTAAATTGCAACGTAATATTTGCCTAAACAAATTAATAATATGACCGCTAACTAATTCTTTAAGTTCATCTTTAATAATATTGTCTCCAATTTTTTGGTAATAAATTGGCATTAATTGACCAACAAGTGTAAGTAGATTTTTTCTTTAGATTTTAATAAATAATATTTTTGCAGTTTTTTTACTACAGGCACATTCTAACTACTTTACAATCTTAATCTTAGATCTATCCAATGTCAGTGAAACCGCAGCAATGATTATAGCTCCATGGATAATCTGCTGATAGTAGATATCTATACCTATAACATTCATGCCATTCCCCAGTATACTAATAAGAAGGCTACCAAGCAAAGTATTATACACTCCACCTATACCACCACTTAGCGCAGTACCACCAACCACAACTGTAGCAATAACCAATAACATATATGGAGGTCCTGTAGAAGGTGCTGCACTTAACATTATTGAAACAATAATTATTGAAGCCAATGCAGTACACAAACCAGAAATTGCAAAAGAAATTACCTTTGTTCGCAGTATAGGTAATCCACTGAGTTTTGTAGTTACCTCAGAGTTACCCGCCGCATAGACTGTTTTGCCAAAAAAAGTTTTATTTTGAACAAGTTGAAAGGCAATAAATAAAATCATACCTAAAAGATGATTCACCGTAAATGGCCCTATTCGATCC
Organism: Candidatus Atribacteria bacterium 1244-E10-H5-B2; assembly: GCA_003575245.1. The sequence continues at coordinate 1,023 of NMQN01000361.1, forward strand.
GTAAGAAAAGATAAAGTGTGAAGTTGTTTTGGCACTAACCCAATAGGTCCCGCTCCAGAAAAAATTAATGCCAAACTCATAAATATTCCCGAGGAACCCAAAGTTACTATAAATGATGGTATTTTTAATCGCACAAGAACAACACCATTGAACAAGCCCAACACTATACCAATAACTATAATGATTGGATAAGCCCAAAACCCAAGAGCATTAATCATAATAATAAATAAGATTGTATCCAATGAGATCATGGCTCCAATGGACAAATCAATGCTTCCTAATAATATGACAAAAGTCAGTCCTATCCCTGCTATAAAATATGTATTTGCAAAATCTAGTATATTACCGATATTATATAAACTTAAAAATTGAGGATTTCTTAGGCTGAAGACGGTAAATAAAGTCATCACAGCCACTGGTGGTAATAATTTAGTCAAATCGATAGTACTTTTTTTAAATTGTATTTTTTTCATATATAAACACCGATATCCTATACAATGTATTTTATTAAATCAACTGGGGTCGGCTTGGACTCATTTGCATCAATGATTGTCATTATCTTACCATCCTTCATGATAATAATTCTATTAGCCAATCCAATATCTTCCTCAAAGCTGTCTCCCATGGTTATCAGGGACATCCCATCATTTACCATCTCTCTCATTAGAGTATATATTTGTTGTTTGGCACCGACATCTACGCCACGAGTCGGATGTGACATTACCAGAATCTTATTACCTGAAAGAAGCCACTTCCCTAAAACCGCTTTTTGCTGGTTACCACCACTTAAATTCTTGCTTAGAGCTGTAATTGAAGCAGAACGAATATCTATTTTTTTTACTATTTTTTCTGTTACTTCGAACTGCTTTTTTCTGCTTACCATTCCATGCGATTTTAGTTTTTTAAGAACCGTCAGGGTTATATTCTCAAAAAGCGGTAAGTTTAATATTAATCCTTCATTCCTACGATCTTCAGGTATATAGCCAATCCCT
>NMQN01000446.1 GCA_003575245.1 Candidatus Atribacteria bacterium 1244-E10-H5-B2
CTATCTTTAACATCTTCAAGTTTCAGGGATAATATATCCCCGATTCGTAGGCCGGAGTTAATACCAAAAACGAATATTAAATAATCCCGGGGATTTTTTTGCCGGTATAAATTCCCCCGTATCTGCTTTATCTGATTTTCTGATCTGATCGGCTCAACGATATTCACATTAAGCACCCCCTATATTATATTATATCTATCTGATAAAATTATAACATAGGTTAAACAAAAAAGCAAGTATCATTAATATATATTTTAATATTTTCTGAAAGCCTTATTCTATATAGCTTTTTATATTTTACACATTAGGCTTTGTGTTAAATACAAAGTCCGAAGTAATTTATCGAATTTTTGAGTTCCCCGAAAATAGAAATAAAGCAAATTAAATTACTTTACATAAGTCTGTTTAATTAGAGTAGAAAAGAAAGAGATCGCTTTTCTGTGGCCGGAGATAAAAAGATAAGGTATGAGGGTCATATCCTATCTAAGGGGTCCTTTTATCCCTGAAATTTAAAATCTAAGTGCCTTTCTACTCTTGTTATCTGCTTACCAGGCATTAACCGCTTATGATTGCCTATGTATTTTATTCTATCCCTGTAAATCCCTACGGACAGGTTATTTTTATCGAAAAAACCTATAGACAAGACACTACGGCGATGGACTGTATGGAAGGGCGGAAGGGATATTGGGAATTGATAAATCAACACTTATGAATCTAAAAAGTATAGCTGAACGTTTTGAAATGTCATTGCGCAATGACAATCTGACATGGAATCACCACTGCGTAGTCGCCTCCCTCAAAAAGACTTACCGCTAATATAGGCTATCTCTAATTTCCTGATTCCCTTTTTTGGCTCTATTATCTCTCACATTCCTCTAAGGCCTTTATTAAATCAGCTTTTTTCATTCTATGGGTATTTATCCCCTTTTTAACAGCTTCTTTTTTCAACCTTATAAAAGTTTCTAAGGGACTTTCTTCATATCTAAAGTGTTCTTTTAATTTTTCAATTAAAACCTGGTTATGTGTTTCAAACTTCCCGTTTTTGTCAAAGCGGGCTATTATCCTTTTTGCTCTTTTACTATTCACCACGAGATTTGGTATATCAGTATAAAATATCATAATTTTTTAATCCCCCTGTTATCGAATTTAGATAATTTAATAGACTGTTCAATTTACTTCTGCCTCGCGCATGCGTGACAGCGTTACGGAAATCCTCCTGCTCCCTTTCCCATTCATAAATTCATTGTCATTATATCTTTCCTTAAAAGCTACAATCCTAAAAAAGAAATTCCCCCCTAAAAGCTTTAATAGCTTAGCTTCCAGCTCCTGATTCAAGATCGTTATTCACTTGGCCTTACTTTCTCTTCCTCTTCCTTACTCTTATTCTTCCTTACTCTTATTCTATTATTTTTGACTGGTTGTTCAATTTACCTTAATCGCGCGCGCGATGGGTTGTCTGGAAATTCTTCTGCTCCCTTCTCCATTCATCAATGTAAAAGTAATCGGTCTCTGCTTGTAAATTAACCTTAAATCGGTCATAAATTGGCTATAAATATAAGTATGAGCGTGTATCTAAATCTTCTGCCTCATATCTTACCAAACCCTAATATACCCTAACAAAGTTCTCTAGATTAGGAGTGATTCCCTTTATGCGATAAAATCATCATATATAAACCTGATTGCTTGTAATAATTTCTTACTATTTAGCTTGTATCAGATTGGACCCTGCCTTTTTCTTTACTGCGGAGTATTACCCAAATAAGATTCTGCACTTCGCCATTTTTTAGACATAATTTTTACACCTCACTTGTTAATTTATTGTTATTTACAAGTAACCTTTCTTTTTGTCTCGTTTTTGTTCTCCTAATTCTCGAAGGCTTTCTTGCCTTTAAAATAGTTACTTCCTCCTCCTTTTCTTTTCGTCTATTCTCTCTACTAAATTCTTTTGCCTTTTCTTTAAATTCTGCCCTCATAATCATTATGTCAGACTCTAATCTTCCTAAACACTTTTGCA
>NMQN01000009.1 GCA_003575245.1 Candidatus Atribacteria bacterium 1244-E10-H5-B2
GTGATAGAACCAATATAAACAAAGCTTCCCACTTCATTATTAGGTATGAAGTTTTATTAAGGATATTGATAGAAATAGATAAAATATCAGTATACCCTGTAACCCTTACATCTCAACGTTTTTAACCAATTAAAGGGCCTATGAGTATTAAAAATAGAAAATATAAGGCAAAAATCACCTAAAAACCTTACAAAATAAGGCTTTCAAGCAATTAAATATTTATGAAAGGTTGACAAAAGTTGACATTCCAGGGAAGGCTCTTATCTCTCCCTTAACAAAGGGTCTTATCTACTGCGGTTTTAGTATAAAAATGGCCTATCTTTTGTTATGATTGATTATCCCTTATAAACAATAGTTGAGTATATGAAAAGCGTTATTAACCATAACCGATTATCTTCCTACGCCTCTATTTCTCCCTTATCAATCTTCTGAAAGCCTTATGTTATAACAATTACGGAGTTGCAAGGGTCTATAATGTAAGGGTCTATAATAGACCTTATGTAAAGTAATTATTATTGAGCCGGTTTGATCTTGGTTTAAACTAAGAATCTGATTTTTAGAAGCGTTGATTTATAAGGGTAAAATGCGAACCCTACACCGGTGGGGTAAAATACTATTCATTAACCGATTTAGCGGTAAAATCGCTGTAAGTAGGTTATCACCTCAAAAATTAGAGGTACAAAGGCAAGCGAAAGTTCTTTGACCACTCTTTAAAACGCAAAATTGGAGGCCTAAAAGGGCAATTTAAGAGCCAAATAGCCAATATGGGACTAAAAGAGGGCAAAAAGAGTTGAATCCGGGAAAATCCTGATTTTTGAAACCCTTGCAAACAAAGGGCAGAATGCGAACCCTGCACCGGTGGAGTAAAATAGTATTTATTAACTGATTTCTTGATCTTTAAGAGGTAACTAAAAGATACATCAGGATCACTCAGGAAGAAATCAATCTTTTAGAGGACGAGGTTTGTATTTAAGAGTAAGTCTTTAACGAAAAAAGCTGATAAACGCATATAATCATAAGGGCTTTAAAATTGAGGGGGCTTGAGAGTTTATAGATCCATAACATAGAGGTCAAAAGAGGTTAAAGAAACGTTAATAAAGCGGTATTTTAGCGATTTTCAGGCTATTCTGAGAGAGTTATCTAATTAAAAGGAGATTGATATGTTTCAGAAGGTAAGCATTAAAGAAATTAAGAAAATTAAAGAGAGATTGAAGGCAGAGTTAGAGGATAAAAATTTACCGTTTCAAAGAAAAGTAAAAGCTAAATCTCTTATCTATCGTATAAATAATTGGTTAGATTGGAAAGATTACCAGGAAAGAAAACATTATAAAGAAGTAATCCAAAGCGAAAGATAAAATAATTTATTAAAAAAGAAGGATTTTTTAAATGCCTGTCGTATAAGATATAAAGTAGTGTTTTAACAATTATGTTTTCCTCGTTTCTATGAGGTATGACATTATGTTAAAAAAATAAAAGGAGGTCTTCTAAAGTGAATAGAGTCGAATTAATTGATAGGGTGGCAAGCGAAATAGAATGCACCAAAGTGGAAACTAAAAGAATCATAAAATGTATAATTAAAAATGTTACTGATTGTTTAGCCAAAGGTGATACCGTTAAATTAATAGGTTTTGGTAATTTCGGTGTCAGAAAGAGGACTGCTCATATGGCCAGAAATCCCCGGACCGGTGAAATAATATCTGTACCTGCTAAGAGTATTCCCTTTTTTAAAGCTGGTAAAATATTAAAAGAGAGAGTAAAATGATAAGAGATCGAAGAAGTAATAAGGATTTTCTCATCGATGGAGAAGGAGTGATTCCGATATAAAAATTAATATAAGTGAGGTAAGGAGAAGTCTGAAATGAAAGAAAAAGAAATTAAAGAAAATCGTTTAAGTAATTTTTTAAGAAAAACAGCTTTGGTTGAAGCTGTAGTCGTTATCATTTTGATTGCCATCGCATTTTCTACAAAAAATGTTTTTTTATTCAGGGTATTACTGTACATAGGGGGA
>NMQN01000641.1 GCA_003575245.1 Candidatus Atribacteria bacterium 1244-E10-H5-B2
AGAATATATTGAAGCTTTAAATTTATAATCTGTATCTGCTGAAAGAGACCTTCCCAATGGACCTGCAGCGATACTGGCGGTACCGCCCAGAGTAAGATTATCTTCCATAAACCCTTCCATTCCCCGTTCATTGGAAATAACTAACACTAGAGCAATTGATTGAATGCCTATCTGAGGGCCGATACTTATGCTTTTAATCTTTACAAAGGCGGGACCATACCACATCCCCACCCTGCTATCTTTTCTAAATATTATTCCTTTTCCATACTGTCCGCCAATTCCCCATCCTATTTTAATTATTGAAGGAAAGATGGCTATACCTTTTGCTTCTTTTAGAAGAGCTCCAAAAGCCCCGCTATCTTCTGATACTGACATCTCTTTTAACACTTCGATAGATTCGTTAATTATTTCAGATGGTGTCATAGGGGCCGCTTGCACTACACAAGTTAAAACTAAAAATAATAATAGTGCTAAAATAATATTTATTATATTTTTATCTTCCATTTTTAATTTTCCCTCCATAATTTATGGACAGAATATCTTTTATAAAACTTTTCTTCTCTTTTGTTTTAAACTTTTTTATCTCAATTACTTCCCGATAAAGATTTAACATTCTTTCAGATATCGTATCAATACTATATTTTTCAGAAGTCTTTAATGCCCCCCGGGATAGCTTTTTCCTCAATTCTGGTTCTTTAATAATTTTTTCTAAGGCATTAGCAAATTTTTCAACATCGTTATCGACCAACAACCCATCCAGCCCATCTGTCAGTATATCTACTGCTCCTGGAGCTTTAATCGCCAAGACGGGAACTCCGGAAGCTAAGGCTTCTATGGTTACTATCCCAAAAGTTTCTGATGTGGAAGCAATTGCAAATACATAAGCCATCTTGTAATAATGATGAATTTCCTCATAATTTACTGTACCAGCAAATATTATATCTTCTTCTACTTTCAAAGTTCGAGCAAGTTGTTTCAGTTCATCTATAGCCGGACCATTACCTACTATTAATAATTTTTCTTTACCAATACTCCTTTTTTTAATTATTGCTAACACTTTTATAATCCTATCTATGCTCTTTTCTGAAGCTACTCTACCCACAAAGAGAATTATTTTATCATCTTCTTTCAAATTATATTTTTTTTTAATTTCTGTTCTTTTCAATTCATCATTTTCCTTGAAAGAAGTCAAATGTATTGCATTGGGAATAACCTCAATTTTATTTTTGATTCCATAATTTTCTATAATTTTTTTCATTGATATAGACGGAGTAGTTATACAATCAGTTTTATAAGATAAATTAGAAATTATCATCTTGATTGCTTCATGAGTTACTCTTTCTGGTATAGGGGAAACATAGTAAGCATATTTTTCATATTGAGTGTGAAGAGTCAATATTTTAGGAATACCTAATCTTTTACCATACATTATTGCTACAGAACTTAGTAAAAAGGGATGATGAGTATGGACGATGTCAGGATTAAATTCGGTTATAACTTTTTTCACTTTAAATGATAAAGGTATGGGAATAGGATATCTTACTTTACTGGTTAAGTTTACTGACCTGTATCTAAATACATTTTTTTCTTGATCAACATAATCTTCTACCCTGGGAGCAAAGACATAAACTTCATGTCCTTTTCTTTCGTAAGCTTCTTTTAATGAAGATATACTGGTAACAACTCCATTCACAAGCGGCTTATAACAATTGGTAAAAAAAGCAATTCTCATTTTGTTTTCTCCGTAATCTAAAATCAAAATATTATTTTATTCAGTTTTGATGCTTTCAATTTTAAAAAGCAAGTTATTTTACAAAATTTAACTTTCATAAATTTGAATAGTCCTATGGTTATTATATCTTAATTAACCTAAATAGCAAAATAAAGCAATTGACCAATTCTCCAATTAGCCAATTAAATTAGTCGTTAGTGAATAGTAATTCGTATCGAGTATCGCGTTAAAAAAAATCCAGGCGTAGGGGCACAATGAATTGTGCCCTTCCTAA
>NMQN01000642.1 GCA_003575245.1 Candidatus Atribacteria bacterium 1244-E10-H5-B2
ATTCTCCTACAGATTCAGAGAAAGCCGTTTTAACTCCAGCAGAGATCAATGAAAGCTGGCGGTTAGCGTGCCAAAGTAGGATCGCGGAAAATCAAATTCCACTCTTGGAAACACTGCAACCACCTCAAATTAGAATTTTTTTACCTCAAGAACTCTTAGTTGAAGATTTTAAGATTTTAACTTCAGGTTTAAATAAGGGAGTTAGCCTAAATCCAAACATTAAGAAGTTATTTGTAGAAGTTAATAAACCAAATTTAGACGATCCCGTTCCAGATTTGGAAAGAGTATTAATTTCCCTCTCGTTTAAAAACGGAATTATTAAAGATACAAATACCCTTTTAGTAGAATTTGAAGCTTTAAAGAAATTACCTAAAATTTTAAGAGAAGAAAACCATCGCATTACAATAACTCTATACGACAACAATAAAATCATCGATTTTGAAGCGGGTAATAAAGTTGATAGAAATTACGGAATCGCGTTTGATATTGGAACTACAACTTTAGTAGGTTATCTAATAAACTTGAACGACGGAAAAGTTTATTCTGTCGCCTCAGCACTTAATCCACAAACTGCCTATGGAGAAGATGTTATTACTCGGATTACATATGTTAAAGACAACGAAGATGGACTTCTAAAACTAAGTTCTGCTGTTGTAGACGCTTTAAATGATATAATAAAAAAAAACTGCGCAAAAGCTAAAATTAAACCTTCGGATATACATGAAGCCACTGTTGTTGGTAATTCTGTTATGCACCATATTTTTCTAAATATAGATCCTACATATATTGGTTAATAGCGTCTTCAAGAAATCCATCAGATTCTAATTTTTGAGCTCCATCTAATAAAGAAAAAGCTTGTTCTTGGATTTGCTCAACTTGAGCCCTAAAATGCTCTTGGCGGTAGAAAATCTCTTGCTTAACGAATTTTTTTAATTCTTCAATTCGAGAATAAATTTCATCAATTCTTTGCATCAGGTACCCACTATTTTTAAGATAATCCGCAGCAACTCCATAATGTTCTATAGCCTTCTCTATATGACCTTCATGTTCAAATTTCTGAGCTAAGCTTAAGTATCTTACAGCTTCTTGAGCCAACGCTTCGTTTCTCTCCATTTTAAAACTAACTCATTGTTTTTTAATTTAAATTGAATTGTTAATAAGATTAGAGTGATATTATTCTTATTTCTTACAATAAATTAAACCGATTTATTAATTAAACTTTTTATATTTTAATGATTAACCTTACTAACAAAAAATAACCGTTAAAAGTCATTTTAGTGCTATTTTTGATGCTTAATCTTTATTTCTTTATTTGATATATAGGAGTATAATCCATGAATAATAACAATTTTAAAATAACAATTGATTTTGAACCGATCTCAAGAAGACTATACTACGCAAGGGACGAGAATATTTACCAATTATTGATTAATTCCGGTATCCGTGTTAGATCACTATGTGGTGGTCTTGGAACATGCGGTAAGTGTAAAATTATGGTTCAAAAAGGAAATAAATATTTAAATTCTCCTACAGATTCAGAGAAAGCCGTTTTAACTCCAGCAGAGATCAATGAAAGCTGGCGGTTAGCGTGCCAAAGTAGGATCGCGGCTCTCATTCCATCTTTTACATGAGCTCCCTCTAAAGCAGACCCAGCTGCGCACGAGGCGGTGGTTAATATATCCCTATTACCAACAATTATCTCGCCATTCGTTCCTACATCAATTGCTAAAGTCAACTCTGACTCTTTATCTATTTCTGAAGATAGAATTACGCCTATTGTGTCTGCTCCAACGAACCCCGCAATCAATGGAAGCACATATACTTTTCCTCCTCGAGAGATCTTAAGATTTATATCTTTAGAATTTAAATTTAATCCTCGCTTAATTGCTGGCACATACGGGCTTAAACCGATATATGTAGGATCTATATTTAGAAAAATATGGTGCATAACAGAATTACCAACAACAGTGGCTTCATGTATATCCGAAGGTTTAATTTTAGCTT
>NMQN01000822.1 GCA_003575245.1 Candidatus Atribacteria bacterium 1244-E10-H5-B2
ATCCATTTTTTTATTTTACCACTTAAACTTTATATCGCAAATAATAACATCCGTAAAACTTCAAAATAATTATCTGTCTCAAATACTAAATTGGTAGTAGAAATCTGTTTCATCCCCGGATAAAAAGATGCTTTAAAGGCACTTGCATGTTGTTTATATGATATTTTTACTTTAAAGTGCTCCGGTAATTCAATTTTACATTTATCAATATCTCCCCTTAGTATTAACTCTACACTCTTTTTAATTTTTTCTACTGCAAGTTTCGGATGAATGCTGATTACGGAATTACCCACGCCTTTATTTACTGCTACGGTTTTAATGTTTTTATTTACCTTTTTCGCTTCTTTGCAAATTCCCTCATCCCCACTTACAAAAACCACAGGCACCCCCATAGTAGCAGCAGCATAACCATGAATTAAAAATTCACTGGTATACTCTCCATTTAATTTAATATAGTTTAGGGTTCTTGAACTTAAAGTATGGGATAGGGGATTAGAACTTGAACTACCGAAAGAATGATAACCAATCATTAATAAAGCATCGAATGATTCGTCCAATTCCTGTACCATTAAATAGGGATGTTCGCTCCAACCCCGCACCAATTTAATTTTTTGTGGCAATTCAGCCGCTATAATATTTCTTCCGGTATCGTGGGCATCTTTAATCCAAATTTCCTTTGCCCCTGCCTTTATTGCCCCTTCGCATGCTGCCTTGACTTCATCGGTCATCTGTTTGGCAAACTTCTGGTAATCAGATTTTGATTTTTCTGTCTCGTCCCAATGGGTAATACCGGTAATTCCTTCAATATCAGCACTAATATAAATTTTCATATTTATCCTCCTTTAAAAATTAATTTCCTATTAATAATATTATTATTCTACATGGATGATATAATTCCTTCTTTTTAAAAAATAATTCTTAAGGAAATTTTAATTTATAATAATTTTGAATTTGTTGGTTATAACTGGGTTGTATGGCACAACTAATTGTGCCCTCACCATACTATTACCTAATTTTTCTATGCGGGTAAGGTGCATTGTGCCCGCACATTACTATTTTGTCATTCCCCCACTCTCTGTCATTCCCGCGGAAGCGGGAATCCATATTAACAAATTTATTTATTTTTTGGGTTGTAATCATGTTATAATAAAATCAACAAAAAAATAATTAAAGGAGAGATTATGACCAATAAAAAAGAGGAATTCAAGGTCTCTGGTGAAGAGATTGTCGAAAAGATTAAAGAAATCATAAAAGAGGGAAATGCCCGAAAAATAATCATTAAAAATGAAAATGGAAAATCAGTTGTTGAATTTCCTTTAACTGTAGGTGCTATAGGAGCTCTTATTGCTCCAATATTGGCTGCTGCAGGCGCTATAGCTGCTTTGCTTACCAAATGTACTATTATAGTTGAGAAAAAATAATATTTTCAAATTCAAATTATTCTAATTAATTTTTCTTATGGAATTGCAAAATATCTCATTAAATAATTTTTTACCTTTCAATTGAATATCATTTCCCAATTTATTTCGACCTAAAGAGCAACTAAATTCTATTCACCTTCCTTTGACATTTTTATTTACCTTCAAATATCGTAATCATGTGTCTATCATCGAAGCCAATTAGTTAGCGTGACTGGGCTGGGTCGTTCTGCTCTATTCATCGGTTGAGAGGTCTTTTCCTACCTGAACAAGAAAGCAGTAGTTACACTTTGATGGCCTTAAAGATATCAGTGTTACTTAAAATCCCGACAATCTCTTTACCATCAAAAACAGGTGCCCTCCTGATGCCGGTATGATTAAATAGTCGGGCACAATACTTCAGGGCAAGACCAGGGGAGACAGTGATAAGCGGTTTGGTCATAATTTCAAAGACTTTGACTTCACCGGGATCTTTCCCTGGATCAGCGACTTTGTTAATCACATCTTTGCGGGTCATAATTCCCCAAGCGTCCTCGGATCCCCTTCTGTTAACGATTAAGCAGGAAACCCTTTTCTTCCTCATTA
>NMQN01000213.1 GCA_003575245.1 Candidatus Atribacteria bacterium 1244-E10-H5-B2
TTAAGATTAATAGTAGAAAAAGGACAGAAGATTAAGGCTGGAGAAAGATTGACTGTTGGATTTATTGACCCCCATGATATTTTAAAGATTCAGGGAATTAAGGCAGTTCAAGAATACTTATTAAAAGAAATACAAGCAGTATATAAATCGCAAGGGGTTAAAATTAATGATAAACATATCGAAACAATAATTCGTCAGATTGCCCGCTTAAACATGATTTATGTCAGATCAGCACGTGACTCTGAGTTACTATCTGGAGAATTAGTATATGTATCAGATTTTGAAAAGGCTAATGAAAAAGTAGTACAAGAAAACAAAGAGATTAACAAGAAGAATAGAGAATTATTAGAAAACAAAAAAGCTATTTCTTCATTGGTAAACGTTAAGACAGGTGAGGTAATAGTTAAAGAAGGAGAAGTTCTTACTAATAAAGTGATACCCAAAATTGAAACCAGCGATTTTACCGCTTTAATAGTTGAAGATCAAAAAAATAAACAATATACCATTGTCAAGGGAGAAAATTCCTTTATAGAAAGAATAACCGGTAATATTTTAGTCGGTGGGACTGAAGATAATATTCAAGAAGAAAACACTAAAACAGGTAATCTAAGTGATTCTAAGATAAAACTTAACGAGATTATAAGCAAAGAAATAGGAATAGATATCACTAATAGTGATATTAGAATAATAAAATGTGCAAAACCAGATATTTACGAAAAGATAGAAGACAGAATTACTGCCGAAGATATTATTAATCCGGAAGATTCTCAAGTTTTAGTAAGTGCGAACAAGCAACTTACTTCTTCAGAGGTGGATAAGATCATAAAAGCTAAGGTAGATAGAATAAAGGTATGGGAGGAAATTAAGGAGATATCAATAAGAGACGGACTGATTAAGTCAATTAAAGATGAAATTATTGGCCAGCCTCTTAAGGAAGATATTAAAGATCCAGTAAGCGGAAATGTTATTGCAGATAAGGATCAAATAATAAGTAAAAATTTAATTAAAAAAATATTATTGTATAAATTAAGTGACCTGCCATTAGAGGATGGAAGATATTTTTCTTTAGAAGGTAGAACCTTAGAATTCCTCTACGACAAAGCAGTAGGCAAAATTACTGCTTTGGATATTTTGGATCCGGAAACAGGTGAAGTTATAGTTAATGGAGGTAAAAAAATAACCAGGGAGCATGCTACAGAAATTTGCAATAGACATTTGGATTTGATAAAAGTAAGGGCAAATAATAAGAGGGTATGCATCAATATAATTAAAAATGTAGGATTTATTAGAAGGGAGAAGATTGTAGCAGTAGGAATGCCCATAATTCAAGGCATTACCCAAGCTTCCCTTTCTACTGAAAGTTTTCTATCTGCTGCATCATTTCAGAGAACTACTCATGTTTTAACTAACGCTTCTATTAAGGGGAAGGTAGATAAACTCTATGGTTTAAAGGAAAATGTTATTATTGGCAATATTATACCCGCAGGGACAGGTTTAGATAAATACCGAGAAATAGAAATTGATTACTCACATGATGAAGAAGAAAAAGTGGAAGAATTATTTAAAGAGATAGAAGGGGAGCAGAAGGAAAAGAAGATAGATATATTTAAAGAAGAGGACGAAGGTAGCAAAGAGAAAATATCAAACCACACAAAAGATCAAGAGCCGGAGCTTAATTAGTCATTAGTGAATAGTCGTTAGTATTAAATGCAGGTTTTCAGTTGACAGTTTTCGGTTAACAGTTATAATCATACAGATAAAAAGTTAAAGCTGAAAGCGAAAAACAATAATTATTATTTAAGAATTCAGGAGTCAGTAGAATATAAAATAACTTAACAAGATAATATAACCTTATATTCTAAAATAATTCATTCTGAATACTGGATTCTGTCTCCTGACTTCTATCTTATCTACGAGATAAGAATATAGTTTTGCGCTTTATTGCTAAATACTAAATAGTATTTATATACTAATTTATGTACTAATTTAGCTCCG
>NMQN01000791.1 GCA_003575245.1 Candidatus Atribacteria bacterium 1244-E10-H5-B2
CAATATTTCTAAGGCAATCATCAGACCAGCAGAAGGTCCCTTTATTTTTTCTAAATTTATTTCTATTTTTAAAGGGAACCTGCATTGAAGATCTTTAGTATCAGCATAGACACCTATCCCTATTCTTTTTATTTTATCATCGGTATTGGGAAGTTCAATGAGAGGAATTGATATTGAATAAGAACCATTATCCCTTAAAAAGGAAATTCTAATAATTTGACTTGAATTATAACCTCTTACAATTTCTGATAAATCTTCAAGAGTATAAACCGGTTGCTCATCTATTTTTATAATCACATCGCCAGGTAATAATTTATTTTTCGCCGGACTGTTATCCAATATTCCGTTAATCAATATTCCTCTTCCTGATATTTCCGGAGAATATCCTGCCTTCCTTAGAGCTACAACTTTGGAAATCATCTTGCTTTCTTGCATTAATTTTTCCATTATATTAATATAATCTTTTTGTTCCATATTCAATAATGTTTCATCATCTCTATTCTTTAAATCGATACTAGGATCAAAAAAACCATAAATATATAATAATATATTTGCTTTTATTATAGCGGTTGAAGTGAGGAGAAATTGGCCTTTAGCATCTTTTTCGCCGTTTTCTACCGTAATATTTTCACTAAGATTGATGGTCTGCCCCGGAATTACCAAGAAATAGGGAGTTGGTATTAAATTAAGTAAGATTAGAACTGTGATTATAATAATTAAAAAACATCTTTTAAAATAGTACATCGTTTCTCTTTATTATACAGGTAGATTTTTACTCCAATTTAACAATAAATATTTTCATTAAAAAATATGACCAAACCCTGTTAAGCGAGTGTCTGCTTAACAGGGTAAACTGATTTGTTAAGCTTTTTTATTAAGAAATAATGTCTTTAAATTTTTCTCTACAATTTCCGGGACTAACTGGGATATGTTACCATTCAAACTCGCTATTTCTTTAACTATACTGGAATTTAAGTAGGAATACTTAGAGCAAGTAACCATGAAAATTGTTTCAATTTCCGGAGCAAGTCTTTTATTCATTAAAGCTAATTGTGATTCATGTTCAAAATCAGAGATGGCCCTCATCCCTCTGATTATAATATTTGCATTATTTTTTCTCACAAAATCAGTTAATAAACCGGAAAATGGCAGCACTATAACATTTTTCAAATTCTTGGTGGCCCTTTTTATCATACCTGTTCTTTCTTGGGCTGAAAACAAAGTCGATTTTTTAGAATCAACTGCTACTGCTACTATTAATTTATCAACAATTTTTATGGTTCTTTCAATAATATTTAGATGTCCATTAGTAATAGGATCAAAACTACCTGGATAAACGGCTATTTTCATTTTTCCCTCCTCTTATTTTTAGTCGTTAGTGAATAAAGCTAGCGTATAGCGTACAGCGTTTAGCGTATAGTAACATAGTATCGTGTATCGCGTATTGAGTATCGCGTTAATAAAATTAGATTTCAGATCGCTTAATGCTTTATCCTATACGCGTACAATTTTAAAATCACCTTTCAAATATTAACATATTTATAAAAAGATAGATAGCATTCCCCGTATCTTCTTTGATTAAACAATCTCAAATTATTTAAATTTTCCATAACTTTTTCTTTTTTGTAGTGTTGGGCAATCACCAAACCATTCTCTCTCAATATAGATAATTTCGCTATTTCTAATAAAGATATGTTTACCAATCCCTTGTTGTATGGGGGGTCAAGAAAAATATAATCCAATAGATAATTTTTTTTGGCTAATAATTTTAAACCGGACAAAAAATCTATTTTGTAAACTACAGCATTTTGGCTGTTTCCTGTTTTTTCCAAATTCTCCTTTATAATTTTTATGCATTTTAGCTCTTTTTCGATAAATATTACATTTTTTGCCCCCCTGCTTAAGGCTTCAATTCCTGCTGCACCGGTACCTGCAAATAGATCCAAAAAACAGGTTTCCTTGACATATGTTCCCAAAATATCAAATAACGCTTCC
>NMQN01000178.1 GCA_003575245.1 Candidatus Atribacteria bacterium 1244-E10-H5-B2
AACCACAAAAAGATTAAAGATAAAACAATATTAGTTCACCAATTGGCCAATTCTCCAATTAGAAAATATTATAAAATAGATCATAGCGATAATAAAAAAGTACAAAATATACAACTAAAATTTAAAACAAAAGTGTATAGGAGTGTATTTAATACACCTCCCTATGCACTTAAATAAGAAAATTACAAATAAACATAAAAAGAAAGGATAGAATAATATGCAAATTGAACTGTTAATCCCTTTAAGTGGCATCATTGCCCTTATATTTGCTGCATTTCTTTCCCTGAAGGTAATCAGAGAAAAGCCCGGAAATGAATTAATGCAAGAAATATCAAAAATGATTGAACGGGGAGCTATGACTTTTTTAAAAAGAGAATATAGTGTTTTGGTGTTTTTTATTATTATAGTCAGTCTTATATTGGGTTGGGTGAGAAGTCCAATTACCAGTTTATCTTTTGTGGTTGGGGCAATTTGTTCCGGGTTAGCAGGTTTGACCGGAATGAAAATAGCAACTAAAGCAAATACGAGAACTGCTAATGCGGCCATAGAGGGAGGAATAACCAAAGCATTAAAAGTTGCTTTCTCCGGTGGTGCGGTGATGGGTATGTCAGTAGCAGGTTTTGGGTTATTAGGTTTAGGCATTTTATATTACTTCATCAGAGAACCGGAAATTATAAATGGGTTTGCTTTGGGGGCAAGCTCTATAGCTTTATTTGCCAGAGTAGGTGGAGGAATATTTACTAAAGCTGCAGATGTGGGAGCTGATTTAGTGGGAAAGGTTGAAGCGGGAATACCTGAAGATGACCCTCGTAATCCGGCAGTTATCGCTGATAATGTAGGAGATAACGTAGGAGATATAGCAGGAATGGGTGCAGATCTATTTGAATCTTACGTGGGCTCAATTATTTCCACTATGATTTTGGGTGGATTATTATTTGAAGGAACTAAAGCAATTATGTTTCCTCTATTGTTAGCAGCTTGCGGGATAATTTCTTCTATTATAGGTACTTTTTTTGTACAAACCAAAAGCGAAAAGAATTTACACAAGGCCTTAACCAAGGGAACTTTAGTAAGCGGATTTTTAGTAATTATTGCTTCTGCTTTTCTTTCTAATGTTTTATTTAATAGTTTAAACGTATTTTATGCCACTGCCGCTGGTTTAGCTGCCGGTATAATTATCGGATTAATAACCGAATATTATACCTCCTATCATTATCCTCCGGTAAAGGCAATTGCTAAGTCATCACTTACCGGAGCAGCAACTACCATTATTTCGGGATTGGCTGTCGGTATGCAAAGTACTGCTATACCTTTAATCGTGATTTCTCTAACAGTTTTAGTTGCCTATAAATTCGCGGGATTATACGGAATTGCTGTTTCAGCAGTGGGGATGCTTTCTATAATCGGCATGACGGTTTCTGTTGATTCCTACGGTCCGATTGCTGATAACTCGGGAGGAATTGCCGAAATGGCCGGGCTGGACCCCAAGGTTCGAGAAATTACCGATTCATTAGATGCGGTAGGAAATACTACGGCTGCTATTGGAAAAGGTTTTGCTATCGGTTCAGCAGCATTGACTGCTTTGGCTCTTTTTTCAGCTTATTGTAAATCGGTAGGATTAGAAACCATAAGCATAACTAATCCGATAGTGGTAGCAGGGATGTTTATAGGTGGTCTTTTGCCTTACTTTTTTTCTGCTTTAGCCATAAATGCAGTAGGAAAAACAGCTTTCCTAATGATAGAAGAAGTTCGTCGGCAATTTAGAGAAATACCTGGATTAAAAGAGGGGAAAGCTAAACCGGATTCTTCGAAATGTGTGGATATTAGCACTAAAGGAGCTTTAAAGGAGATGGTATTACCTGGATTGTTAGCCATAGTATCTCCCATTGCGGTAGGAATAGTGCTTGGTCCCGAAGCCCTGGGAGGTATGTTAATTGGAGCGGTGTTAGTAGGAGTATTATTGGCTATACAGATGGCCAATTCCGGGGGA
>NMQN01000628.1 GCA_003575245.1 Candidatus Atribacteria bacterium 1244-E10-H5-B2
AGCGAGTAGCGTTTAGCGTATAGTATAAAGGGCTAAAAACCATAATTTAAAAATATTTTACAACTAATCAGGTATCCAGAATTCAGGAGTCAGGAGTATTATAATAATTCCATACATAATATAGGACTATAGTCTAACATTATTCTGGATACTGGATTCTGACTTCTGACTACTACTTTTTTTACACAATCCAATATACTATAAACTAATAAATTAAGGAGGAAGATTAATGTTAATTGATAAAAAAGTCAGTAATTTTTTAGATGAATTAGCTTCTAATTCACCAACTCCTGGCGGAGGTAGTGTGGCTGCATTAGCCGGAGTACTGGGAGCAGCTTTGATTTCTATGGTAGGTAATTTAACTATTGGTAAAAAGAAATATAAAGATGTGGAAGAAGATTTTAAGAAAATTATAAGTTCTTCGGAAAAATTGCGCTATGAATTAAGTCAGTTGATAGAAGAGGATGTTAAAGTATTTAATAATTTTATGGCTACTTACAAGATGCCTAAGGAAACTGAAGATGAAAAAAAGATAAGAGCAGAGAAAATACAAAAATCACTAATTGAGGCAGCAAAGGTTCCCCTTAAAGTAGCTTACAAATGTCTGGACATACTGAGTCTTTCTAAAGAAGTTGCTGAAAAAGGTAATATTAATGTGGTAAGTGATGCCGGAGTCGCGGTCTTAATGGCAGAAGCAGCATTGGAGAGCGCCATATTAAATGTGAAGATAAATCTGAGAATGATTAAAGATGAGAAAATAAGAACGGAACTTTACTCCTCTATAAAAGAAATCTTATTAAAAGAAAAAGGACAGAAAGAAAAAGTGTTGAAAATGGTGGAGGGGAAAATAGGATAAAAAAATTGTTTAAAGACGAGAGTGTATCAAAAAATATAGAGTATCTAAGTAAAATGGCAGAAAAACCAGAGGGTTAGTTGTATTTTTAAAATATATCTAACTCTATTTTATTGTATGCTCTAAAAAGTAAAGAAAAAATATTAAATATTTTTTAAAAAAAGCTGGACTTTTCAAATTTATTTATGTAGTATGATAGATAATAGATGGATAAATTGCATTAAAAAAAATAATGATGCAATTCTTGCATTACTATCACTGTTTAATAATTTATATTTACTGTATAGAAATTTCCTTTTTCCGTAATCCCTGTTTTAGTAGATACTCGCTTAGCAAGGCAAGCAAAAGGCAGTAAAACAGAGAGGGAACAATTCATTGTGCCCCTACAAAAGAAAAGTAGAGGCACAGCGTGCCGTGTCTTCTTGTACTAAAGACTATTCACTATTCACTAACGACTAGTTTTAGGGAGAGATAAGTTGAATCCTGAAAAAGAGAAAAATTATATTGATTTACCATCACGCATAAAAGATAATTTTAAAAAATTCAGCGAAAGCCAAAGATTAATTGCTACATATTTATTGAGAAATTATGATAAAGCTACATTTTTTACTGCCGCTAATTTAGGGAAGGTAGTAGGAGTTAGTGAGTCTACTGTTGTAAGATTTGCTGATTTTTTAGGCTACGAAGGTTATCCCGCTTTACAAAAAGACTTACAGAATAGAATCAAAAATAAATTAAACACTGTTAGCCGACTAAAAAAATCCATAAAAATAGCTAACGGTGGGGAAAGTATTTTATACGAAGTTTTCCGTAATGATATTGATAATATCCAAAAAACTATGGACAATATATCTAAAGAATCTTTTAATAAATTAATAGAAGAAATGTTGAATGCAGATTCTGTATATATTGTCGGTCTTCGAACCGCTACCTCTTTAGCTTATTTCATGGGATATACCCTCCATTTGATTTTGAGAAATGTAACCACCATAACTTTTGGAGTTAGTGATCTCTTTGAAAGGTTGATTAACATAAATGAAAAAGATCTGATAATAGGCATTACTTTCCCTCGATATACTCTGCAGACTGTGGAAATTATGGAATATGCCAAAAAGAAAGGAGCAAAAACAGCTGCTATTACCGATAGTGTATTATCTCCTTTAGCCCAATTAGCTGATATAAGTGTATTTGCTAATAGTAATTTAAATTCTTTTATTGATTCTTTTACCGCACCTTTGAGTTTAATAAATGCTTTGGTAACTGCAGTCGGAGTAAGAAGAAGAAAAGAGAACTTAGAGTCTTTATCTGAATTAGAAGAAATTTGGGAAAAATATAAAATATTTTATTAAGATTTATATTGTAAAATTCTTCTAACTCAACATTAAAGAGACAAAAATTATAAACAAATTATTTTTTGGAAAGGGGAAAAAGAAATTAGAATGAGCAAGAGCTTAATTGAAAAGCTATGGAGAGAAAATCCAGAAGTTTTTAAACTATTAAAGGAATGTGAGGATTTAAAAGAAGCAAGAAAAAAACTTTTTAAATTTTCTAGAGACTTAGAATGGAAATATAGAGAAGGAGAAGAAGTTTTACATAAATTAGAATATGCTACCGCATTAGAAGCGATAAAGGCATTCAATAACCTTATTTCTCTTCGAAATGAGAAGATTGCTGGTTTTAGCACTTTAGATTATTTATGGAGTCTTGCTAAAGATAATCAAGAGATAACTGAAGGAATTAGCGAAGGTTTTTTAGAAGAATTTATTCATCTTTTTGAAGCAATGAAAGGAAAGGCGGATATTTCTTCAGGATGGCTAAGGCCATTACTGGAAAAAGATGGTGTTAAAATAGTGGACTTTACTAAAATTAAAGGGAGAGAAGCAGGGATATCTCGTTCTAATTATTTAGACAAACTGTACGAAAAAGTTCATAATTTTATTGACCGTTATCCTTTTGGATGTGATGATAAACTGATTAAGGAAAGAGAAGAAAATCGTCAGAAAATATTAGATTATTTTGGAGCAACTATAAACGACTGGAACGACTACCATTGGCATCTGAAACACATATTCCAAGATGAGGATGATTTAGAAAATCTCAAGAAATTAGTTCCTCTCACCGAGGAAGACATCAAAGCTATTAAGATTGCTATTGAAAATAAAATACCTTTTGGGATTATCCCTTACTATCTTTCTTTGTTCGATTTTTCCCGCAGTGATCGAAAAAATGATTACCAAGTAAGGTCCCAAGTCATTCCCCCTATACACTATGTAACTTTAATGAAAGAACATCGTAAAGAAAGGTCATATTACTTTGATTTCATGGGTGAACATGATACTTCACCGGAAGAATTAATTACCAGAAGATATCCCATGATATCTATTCTAAAACCTTATGATACTTGTCCGCAAATTTGCGTTTATTGTCAGAGGAATTGGGAAATAACTGGACCAATGATGCCCGAAGCAGTACCCAGCAAAGAATCATTAGATATAGCTTTAAACTGGTTTGCCAAACATACTTCCATGAAAGATGTGTTAATTACTGGTGGCGACCCCTTAGCCTTAAATTATGATCGGATAAAATATATAATGGATAGATTGTGTCAGATGGAACATGTGATAAATATAAGGTGGGGTACTAGAACTCCGGTAACTGTTCCCATGAGAATAACAGATAAATTGGCTAAATTGATTGGAAGTTATATAGAACCAGGAAAAAGAAATGTTTGCATAGTAACTCATATTGAGAGTTCATCTGAAGTTACTCCAGAATTGGCTGAGGCAGTGATGAAGTTTAGAAAACAAGGAATATATGTTTATAATCAATTAGTATATACCCTGGAAACCAGCAGAAGATTTCAAAATGTAGCAGCGAGGATAGCGATGAAGAAGGCAGGAGTAGACCCTTATTATACTTTTTATCCTAAAGGAAAAGAAGAAACCGAAGATTATCTTGTCCCCGTTGCTCGTCTGTGGCAAGAGAGAAAAGAGGAAGCAAGATTAATACCTGGTATTTTTCGAACCGATGAACCGGTATTTAATGTTCCTCGTTTGGGCAAAAATCATGTAAGAGCGTGGCAAGATAGAGAATTAATTGCTCTCAACAAGGAGGGGAGGAGAATTTATTTATGGCACCCCTGGGAAAAGGGTATAGCTTCTGTTGAGCCATATATATATAAAGATCTCCCCATTTATAAATATCTTCAAGAGCTAGCGAAGAGAGGAGAAGATATCGAAGAATACAAGTCAATTTGGTACTACTATTAAAGAAATTCCCGAGAAAAAAATTGACTACAGGAGGTGATACAAAAAGCTACAAGTGAGTTAAGTTCGTAGTTTAGAGCAGATTTTAGATAGCAGATGTAGTGAATTTTAAAAAATTAAAAAATGGAGGTACTGAAATGAAGAAATCTTTAAGCATAATATTAATGGTTAGTTTATTGGTATTTTTGTTTTCCGGGATTAGTTTAGCTGTTACTCATATTACTTTTGGAACTGGCAGCCCAGGAGGTGTTTATTATCCTCTGGGTGGGGCAATGGCTGATCTCTGGACTAAATTGTTGAAAGCAGAAGGGATTGAAGTAACCGCTGAATCAACCGCAGCATCAGTAGAAAATTGTAGATTGACAGGCAGTGGAGAAATTCAGATTGGAATGGCAATGGCTAGTGTTTCATTCAAAGCTTATGAAGGTATAGTACAATTTGAAGGGAAGCCACAATCTATTCTGGGTCTATTTTCTATGTATCCGGCACCCCAACATATTTTAACTTTAGATCCCAATATTAAATCTATTAGAGATTTAAAAGGAAAGAAAGTTTCAGTAGGTGCCCCGGGAAGCGGAAACGAAACTATATCGAAACTGCTTATTGAAACCGCCGGTTTAACTTATGATGATATGACAGTCAGTTATTATTCTCAACCTGAAGCAGCTCAAGCTTTAAAAGATAGGAATGTAGATGTGGTATTTTGGAATTTCGCTTACCCTGGTTCTGCAGTACAAGAAGTGACTGCAGTAAGAGATGTATATTTTGTATCAGTAGATGATGACATTCTTAAAAAATTGATTGCGGAATTTCCTTACTATCAAGAGGGTAAAATACCCGCTAACACCTATAAGGGACAAGATTATAATGTTACGACTGTTCAGGATGGAAATGATGTGGTCGTAAATAAAGATCTTGACGAAAATACTGCATATTTATTAGTAAAAACACTATTTGAAAATGCTAAAGAAATACATAATGTCCACCCCGTTGCGAAACTATTAATTCCCGAAATTGGTGTAAGGACCGTTACCCCACTTCATCCTGGTGCAGAAAAATACTTCAAGGAGAAGGGATTACTTTAATGTTTAGTAGAATAATCAGGGGAACCTTTATGGTTTCCCTGATTATTTTTTTTATTATCACGATTTTATATTTTATAAATAAAGAAAATAATCAGACACAATATTATTTAGAGATTATTAACAGAAAAAATGATTCTATATTGGTCAAAATTGAAGTTGCTGTTGGTGATAAATTTTATTTGGAATATTTAAATTCAACAGATTTAAATCCAGTATTTGATACTTTTGAAATAAAAGAAGAGGGAATATTTTGTTTGCTTACTGAGGAATATCCTTGGTATGGGGTGGGACAGGAATGCCACGCTTCTAAGGATATAGAATTTACAGATAAATTGGTAATAGTAAATGTAAATAGAGAGATGGAAAAACTTTCCCTGCGAGTAGCTTTTACCGTAGAGCAAAAGATAAGACATAAAGAGAGAGAATTTATTCTATCTTCTTTAACTGATAGAGGAGATCCTGTAGATATAATTATTGCTGTTGAAGGAGGCATGAATGATAAGTAAAGAAAAAGAAGATTTACAGACTGATAAAGAAGAGAATTACGAAATTGAAGCAAAAGTTGATGAGAAAGTACTAAAAGAAATAGAAGAGATTGAGACCAAAAATAAAAGAGATTTATCCGGTTTATGGTCTCTTCCTATTCTAATTGCTTCTATCGGATTATTTATTTTTCATATGTATACCGGATGGTTTGGAGCATATTTTAGTTTAATCCAACGTTCTATCCATTTTATGTTTATCTTAACTTTAACTTTTTCTCTTTTTGCCCGTAGTAAAAAAACTCCCAGAGATAAAATACAATTTTATGATTTGATATTTATTGGCATATCTATAATTTTATGTTATTACATACTGACTAATTATAAAGAGTTAGTCTGGCGAGCGGGCGCTGCAAATCCCATGGATGTTTTTTTAGGAGTTATTTTGGTCTTACTTACTTTAGAAGCAACCCGAAGAGCAGTAGGTCTTCCTTTAATGTTAGTGGCAGTATTTTTTCTTTTATATGCCTTAGTCTTTGGACCTTATATGCCGGGAAGGTTTTCTCATGGAACCTTTTCTATAAAGAGGGTAGCCTATTATCTTTATCTTACCGATGCGGGAATATTCGGGACTCCTTTAGGCGTTTCAGCGAGTTTTGTCTACCTCTTTATTTTATTTGGAGCTATATTAAATAAGACTGGAGCAGGTAAATTTTTTATTGATTTTGCAACTGCCCTTACCGGATATACCAGAGGTGGACCAGCAAAAGCTGCAGTAGTTTCCAGTGGTATGATGGGGACTGTATCAGGTAGTTCTACTGCTAATACAGTTACTACCGGTAGTTTTACTATACCTTTAATGAAAAGTATAGGGTATAGCCCGGTCTTTGCTGGGGCGGTAGAACCAGTTGCCTCCACTGGTGGTCAGATAATGCCCCCCATTATGGGGGCTGCAGCCTTTATTATGGCTGAATTTTTAGGAGTTCCTTATATTGAAATTGCTAAAGCGGCAATTTTCCCTGCCTTATTTTATTATTTTGCCTTATTTATGGCTGTAGATTTTAAGGCCGCAAAAATTGGTTTACGCGGCCTTTCCAGAGAGCAGCTACCCAATCTATTAAAAACTTTAAAGACAGGATGGATTTTGTTAGCTCCCATCTTTGCTTTAATTTATTTATTGGTTCAAGGTTATTCCCCACAAAAATCAGTAGTGCTTAGTATTGTAGTATTAATTATAGTTAGCATGTTTAGTAAAAAAACCAGACTAACCCCGAAGAAATTTTTAGAAGCTATAACTGAAGCAGGTGTTTCTGCTACTACGGTAGCGGTAGCTTGTGCTGCAGCAGGAATAATTGTTGGAATTACTACTATGTCGGGATTAGGACTAAAATTTACCGGAATCGTATTTGAAGTTTCGCGGGGGATTTTACCTATCGCCTTAATCTTGGCTTCTTTAGCTTCTTTGGTCTTGGGAATGGGGGTACCTACTACCGCTAACTACATTATAATAAC
>NMQN01000241.1 GCA_003575245.1 Candidatus Atribacteria bacterium 1244-E10-H5-B2
ATATGATCATGTTTACCTGGGAAAAGAAAGAGTAGACACAAAGAAAAATATAGCCTGCGAGCGAGATGTTGAGGTTGGTGATATTGAGGAAGGCTTTAAAGAAGCAGATGTAATTGTAGAAAGAACATTTAGTACCCAGAGGATTTATCACATGCAATTGGAAACCAAATCTGCGGTATGTGTTCCGGAAGCTGACGGAGGGATTACGGTTTGGACAACATCTCAAGGAATTCATAATGTACGCATCCTCTTAGGGAACATTTTTAACATCTCTCTTAATAAAGTAAATGTTAAAAGAATTACTCTGGGAGGTTCTTTCGGTTCAAGTATTCAGATGAATTCAGTTACTCCCATTTGTGTTGCCTTGGCCTTAAAGGCAAAAAGACCGGTGAAATTGGTGACCACCAGAGAAGAAGACATTTATGACCATTCAAAATATCCCCTGAAGACTAACTTGAAAATTGGTTCTAAAAAAGATGGTAAATTAACAGCTGCCTATTGCCGGGTTCAGGTGGAGATCGGCGGTCATAACATTCAGGCTTATCCTTATTTAGGTTGTATATCCGGATGGTTTGCCTCTCTTTACAAGTGGGAAAATTTAAAATATGAAGGGGCTGCTGTATATACCAATAAGGTACCTTCCTGTGCAATGCAGGGATATGGCAACCCCCAGATAAATTTCGCAGTGGAAAGTTTAATGGATATTTTAGCTGAAAAATTGGATATGGACCCGGTTGAACTTCGTCTGAAAAATTTTGTGGGAAAAGGAGATGAATTCTGGGGTCAGGGTCCGACGGTAAGGTCTATTATCAGAAGCTGCGGAGTAGAAGAGATGTTAATCGAAGGGGCTAAACTTGCCGGATGGAAAGGGAGAATGCCCCCTTCTAAAAAAACAGGAGATATTAAAAGAGGTATAGGAGTTGCCAGAGGATTTCATACTTCTGGTACCGGTGGACCCAATCCGGGAGAAGTTATAGATTATTCTGGTGCGACAATTAAAATTAATGAAGATGGTTCAGTGGATGTGGTAACTGCTCTGATGGACCACGGGGGAGGGACCTGGGATGCCGCAGCAAAAGTAGTGGCTGAAGTTTTAAAAGTGCCTTTTGAGAAAGTGGGTATTTATAACGGGATAGATACTCGAACCACCGTTTTTGACGTAAATACTCACGCCACCCGAGGGATATATTGCGGATGTGGTGCTATAAAATTTGTAGCCGAAAAAGTTAAAGACATACTTTTAAATTATGCCGCAACTCTTTTCAAAGATTTGCCGGAAAATCTGGAGTTAACTTGTAATAAAAAACTTGACCAGGCAATAATTTATCCTCGGGAAATACCTCAAAATTATATGACTGTTGGGGAAATAGCTGAACATGCCCACATTACCAGTTGGGGTACCATTTCTTATACCGCTACCCTTAGACAGAAAAATTGTCCCCCCTGTTTTATTACCCACTTTGTGGAAGTTGAGGTAAATACAAAAACAGGAGAAATTAGTATTCCGAAAGCCGTTATTATGGGGGATTCGGGAACCGTGATTAATCCTGATTTATGGGAGGGGCAGATAATTGGTGCATTTAGCAGAGGACTGGGTTTTAGTCTTTTGGAAGAGACTAAATATGATTTAAATAATGGTAAGTTGGAATGTAACGGGATGATAACTGATTATAAGATACCCACTGCTCTCGATATGCCAAAAATAGATAATATTATCGTGCGATCTGCTCACACCTATGAGCCAACCGGTCCGTTTGGAGCAAAAGGGATTGGGGAGGCAGCCTTGAGTTCCGTGGGTTCCGCGGTTGCAAATGCAATTTACAATGCTATAGGAATTAGGTTTTACGAACTCCCCATTACACCAGAAAAAGTTCTTAAAGCCCAAAGAGAAAAAGAAGCAAAAGATGTAGAAAGGAGGGGATAGAATTGCAGACCAATACCAAAATTTTAGCCCAGGAATTTGAATATTTAGCTCCCAAAACCTT
>NMQN01000057.1 GCA_003575245.1 Candidatus Atribacteria bacterium 1244-E10-H5-B2
AAAGATATATTTTAGAGGTGATAATTTACAATATCCTCAGGCAAATTTTAATTTAAAAGAAGAGGGTTAATGGGGGTGCCTGAGGTGTTTTTCTCCTTTCCTCGTTAACTATTTAATTTCGCGAGGGCAGGGGGTTTCTTTGATTTCTTCATTCTCCCCTGCCTGCAATTATAATTTTATTTGAAAATTAAATAATTAAGAGCTACTAGATAGCCATTTTGAAAAGCGTTGAGCTTTTTAGAGTGGCTATTTTTTTTTAATATCCTCATGTTAGATTATTATGCCGGCATAAGAATTCATTGAGAGTATAAGGAGTAACAAATGGGAGATTGGCAAAGTTTAAAAATTATAGACAACTTTTTTAGGAAAGAAAAAAAAGTAGAAAAGCAAAAAAAGCAAAAGGCCGAATATGATAACCGGTCAAATCGGCGGAATGGCAAGAAGTTAAAAAAGCGAAAGCGAAAGAATAAAAGTCAGAAGTGAGGTGAATAATATATGGCCAGAAGAAAAAGGCCTTATGAATATCATAGCCCGGAAACGGAAGCCAGGGCGAAAGCCAATCTTCCACAGTACCGGAAGAAAACGATAGAAGAAATCAGAAAAGAGGCAAGAGAATTTCAAAGTAAAAGAAAGAATTTGAAGGATCTAAGCATTATAGAATTCGCAGAAAATCCCGTTGTTTTAGGCCTATCATTCACGAGAAGGCCCGCACAGAAAGTGATCCTTAAAGTTTTATATGGCTTGCCACTAAACAAAAAAGAGATTGAAATATTTAATATACTCACCAAAGGAAAGGGCAAGTATAAGCCAGGGATGGAGAAAACAGAGGCAGTGATGTGCCTGGGCGCCAGGGCAGGTAAAAGTTTTCTTGTAAGTATTTGCGCCCTCTACGAGGCTACGGTTGGCTGGTTGCGGAAACCTTGGAAGGAAACTTTATCGCCAGGAGAATTTGTCTATGTCTGCATTGTGGCGACGAGACAAAAACAGGCCGAGCAAATAATTCAGACAAATTGCCTAAGAATGCTAAGGCGTTCCCCTATGCTCAAACGTTATATAAAGAAATCTACGGAATCGGAAATAACCCTCCGGAACTATGTAAAAATTATAAGCGGTCCCTGTAATTCTACAGCACTTCGAGGCTTGCCAATTTGTGTTTTAATAATGGATGAGATCGCTTTTTATAGGCTCGAAGGTGTCAAAGCTGACGAGGTAATTTTTAACAGTTTGAGGCCTCGACAGGCTCAATTTGAAGGGAATAAATTATTTTTGATTTCGACCGCTGGGGCCAAGCAGGGGTTATTTTTTAGCTTTTTCAACGAAGGTTTTAATATACAAGATCGCTTGACTTGCCAAGCCTCAACGGATTTTGTGAATCCCGAAATACCGCAAAAGTTTTTAGATAAAGAACGAGTTAGAGATCCGGATAACTACGCAAGGGAATTTGAGGGCTTGTTTAGTGAAAAAATAGAGAGCTTTTTCAGTTTTGAGATGATAGAAAAACCCTTTACATTGGCAGGGGATCAACCTTATAAAAGTAGTAATACCTATTTTATGGGCTTCGATCAAAGCGGTTTATCCGGGCAGGATAGATTCGCTTTGAGCATTGGCCACACTGAAAAAGAACTGGTTAAAATTGATATAGTTAGAAGCTGGGCTACAAAGGATTTAGAGGTTATTCTAAACGACATAAAAGAATTAAAAAACAGATATTACATAAATACTTGCCTGGTAGATAAATACGCTAAGGGATACGTGGAGGCCAGTTTTAAGCGAATAAATTTAGAGGTGGAAACGAGGGCAACGTTGGCCGAAATTTACGTCATAATAAAATCCCTAATAATGCAGGATAAACTATCCCTGCCGGATAGAGCAGACCTAAAAAATGGAATGAGGAATACGCTTGCAGTTTATAACAAGTCTAATCAGCTGAGTATTTATCATCAGCGAGGCGCAGAAGGCCACGCTGACGAACTCGTTCTTTAT
>NMQN01000531.1 GCA_003575245.1 Candidatus Atribacteria bacterium 1244-E10-H5-B2
ATTAGACCAGCAAACAGAGCTGAAAGGATCCCAGAAAGGATCATTAGTCGTTTTCTATTCCATCGATCGGCCAGTGCCCCTCCGATGAGCCCGAAGATTAGGCCCCCTGCGGTATAGATCGCCATAATCACGCCTATAGCTATTCCGGACCCGGTCATTTCCATAATCAGCCATACAAGGGCTATAAAGTAAAAACCATCACCAATTCGAGAGAAGATTTCACCTAACCAAATGAGGAAAAAATCATGGTTAGAAAGGACAGCATAAATCCTAAATTTCGAAAAGTTAGGTTTAACTTTCATTATATCTCTCAAATATATCTTTTAATATGTTTTGTTATAAAACAAACCTTCTCAAAAGAAGGATCTTCTTTAGCCACAAGGACCTGTTTTTAGTATCACGGAGCTATGCTACACATCTATTCAAACTTCCTCTTTCCGGAGTCATCGGGCAGAACCTTTTGCCAATAAATGCACTCTCTATTATAATATTTTGTGGAATCTATATTTTTCTTCAGTCACCAGAACAGGTTATAGCGTTAAATCATTTATTAACAAGGCAATCTTTAGGAAATGATTCTGCCTCATAAAATCTTTGGCAGATAGGGTCAGGCATAGTCATATTGCCATAACATAAATAAGATGAAGCTCTACAACCCCCAGCACAATATTTTACAAATTTGCATTTTGAACATACTCCTCTGAGATCACTTGGGTCTATACTTCTCATTTCCTTGAAGATTAGTGATTCCCATATTTCTTTAATTGATTTTTCTCTAATATTGCCACATATGAAGTCAGGTGTAGCGAAAAAACCATCACATGGTGCAACTTCTCCATTAGCTTCTACTGCCAATGAATAAGGGAAATTACAGCAAGCAAAATGTTCATGAATTTTTTTTCTACGCCATTCACTAGGCACCATACTAGATGGTAAAGTTGTGTTTGTAGCAAATCTAATTTTATCTTCGAAAGAAGCGTATTTCCTAAAGAAAGCATCCAGCGATTCTTTTTGCTCTCCTACGGAGGGAACAATAGACTCATTTGCACGACCACCATATATTAAAAGCATAAGAGATACCATATCTGCTCCATGTTCAGCAGCAATTTCTATAACTTCAGGAAGAACTTGCCAATTATATTTCATCAATACAGTTCCAACTGTTAGATTTTTTTTCACATACTTACCACATAAATCTAGGGCTTTAGTAGCTTTCGTAAATGCTCCTTTGATCCTAATAAAATCATGAACCTCTTCTGGTCCATCTATGCTTATTTGGAATTGTTTAAAATCTATATGACCAATTTTTTCCATTATCCCCTTTGTAATAAGACTCCCATTAGTACTAATTAATATTTTAATACCTTTCTGATTAGTATAATTTAGAATATCTACCATATCCCGCCGAGTAAATGGTTCTCCACCTGTAAAAAAAATCTCCATGACATTAAGAGCCTTTAATTGATCTATCACGTTTTTCATCTCCCCCAAATTCAATTCATTTTCTAGTTTTTTCCCTCCTTCAGCATAGCAATGCTTACAGTGAAAATTACATGCTTTTGTAACTCTTATGGAAGCACCCATTAAAGGAGAGGTACCAAAAAAGGATTCTATTTCCTCACGTGTAGAAATCATATTTTTAAAGTTCATATTTTTTCCTTCCAATGTATAATATTAAGATTGCTAAATTTTTCTAATATATTCTCAACATCTCTTTGTGCTCTACATTTAGGAGTATTATACTCCGAGCAAACTGCTTCGACTATGTCCTTTACAGATTTATTGCTATCACATTGTTGTAAAATAAATGTAGCAGTTTCATTAAGTCCGTGTCCTGAGTCTAAAAGTGACCCTTTTTCATATATTCGCCAATTAAACTCTCTATTTCTTATGGGAATTTTTTCTAATTTATCCATTCTTCCCCTCCTTTATTCTTGGAAAAATAATAGGTTATTTGTATCGCTCAAATAAAAAGATATAAAAGAACTTCTATCACATAGCTTTAAAACAAACCCAAAAATTAACACAATTCTTTACTATTTCTTCGAATATGAAGTGCTTCTGTTATCTACTATAAATAGATGTAAATATACAACTGCAGGGAGA
Source organism: Candidatus Atribacteria bacterium 1244-E10-H5-B2 (assembly GCA_003575245.1). The sequence goes on from NMQN01000531.1 coordinate 2,107, forward strand.
AATGCTGCATTCCCATCATAGAATTAATCCAATACCTTACAGTGACAGAGAGGATCAGACATATGCCAATTATGATATTTTATATAAGCATTAGCTCTACATCCCCCCATACACCATTCCTTATAATCACAATTACGACACTCGTCAATTAACTCAGAGGTTTTGATGTTTCTGAGGTATTTCATCTTAGAACTACTCCACGCTTTGTACAATGTTTCCTTTCTTATATTTCCTATTACCCATTCCGCTTCTTCAAATAAACCATCACATGGAGCAATATCTCCATTAGAATTAATTGCTAACATACAAGGAAAGGTACATATATACCCTCTCCCAAATTTTTTGTCTTTTATTTTATTGGGTATCAATTTGGGAGGGGCCATTAATACCAGTTGAGGAACTTCCTCGTTGTTCTTGGACATTAAAAGATAGTAGTGAGATATATCATTGATAACCTTTACTATTTCTTCAATCCTAAGAGGTTGAATATTTTTTCCTCTTCCTACCGAATGTAAAGGAGTTACAGCGAAATTATCAACTTTAATTTTGCACGCCAAATCGTATAACTCTTTAATATATTGTTTATTTTCTCTTAAAATAACTGTTGCCATCACTATTGTGGTATTGTTGAGAAATCGCTTTGCTTGATTAAGTGCAGTTACTGCTTTTTGAAAAGCCCCTGAAACTCCTCTAATTTCATCATTAATTTCCTCGGGTCCGTCTATACTCACTTGGAAAACATCCACTCCAATAGTATTAATTTCTTTTAAGTCGTTTTTGGTAACAAGAGTACCATTGGTGCTAATATATACTGTAAATCTTTGGGATTTAGCATATCTAAGTATTTGTATTATATCTTTCCTTAAAAATGGCTCGCCTCCAGTAAAGAATATCCTAAAAGCACCTAAGTTATACGCTTGTCTTACAATGTCTAAAATTTCTTTGGTGGTCAACTCCTTACTATACGAAAATCCAGCATTTGAATAACAATGAATACACTTCAAATTGCAATTATTAGTAACTCTAATAGAGAGCGATAATAATGGATATACTCCTAGAAAATCCTTTATGTCTTCTATAGACGTTAAGATATTTGGTTTATGGATAGCATTATCCAGGATATTCATCATTATATTTATTTAAGAAAAGCATCATATATTTAGCAAGGTCTTCTCTTTGGAAAGTCTTTCCACTTATGAGAGGAAACAAACCATTGAATTTCTCTAAATCATGGTCTACTATCTTAATTCCCTCCTCTTCTTTATTTTCATAAAACTCAGTTCCCGGGTAAGGTGTTAAGCAAGCTAAATCAGTCTCTTCACACTTGAGTTCTTTCATAAAAGTAAAAGTTTTTTCAAAATCTGCCGTCGTTTCAAAGGGAAATCCAATTATAAAGAATCCTCCTACATTCAATCCCTCATTATGACATAGGGCAACAGCCTTTCGTGCTTTCTCAGTAGTAAATCCTTTATTTATTCTTTTGAGAGTATCATTACTTCCTGACTCAATTCCAAAATTTATTTGAGCGCATCCTGCTTTTTTCATAGCTCGTATTAGTTTAACATTGATTCTATCGACCCTAGCTAAACAATTCCACCTTAGATTTATTCCTTCGTGCGATATCGACTTGCATAGTTCTATTACTCTTTCTTGAGATAAAGTGAAAACATCATCGAATATCTCCAATTCTTTTCCAGAATAATTGTAAACATTTTGTAAGTATTTTATTTCTGAGATTACTTTATCTACCCCCCTATACACTACTTTCCTTTTCCACATAGACGGACTCGAACAAAATTTGCATTTGTACGGACAGCCTCTACCGGTTATTATACCGAACGCTTCAATCCTTGCATAAAGATCCATATCCATTAGTTGATAAGCTGGCAGAGGCAAACTATCTAGATCCTTGATACGTTCACGAGAGGGAGTCCTTACCACAAGATCTCTTCCTTTTATGTTTTCCAAGAATGCTATACCGTTTATTTTATGAAAGTTTCTTTGATTCTCAATTGCGTCAAGCAACTCTGCAAAAGTCACTTCTCCTTCCCCAATAACGACTATGTCCACCACTTTCGTATATAAAGCATCCGCATACTTAAAGCTGACATGATAACCTCCCATGATTACTATTGAACCTAACCCCTTGGCTATTTTTGCACATCTTAATGCATTAGGATAAGTGGATGTAAAAGAGGAAACGCCTACTACGTTGGGTTCTTCTTTGGTTAGAATACTTTTTAGTGCATTGAGAGATAACCTTCTTATTGGCATATCTATAATCCTTACTTTATGGTGTTTTTCTAAGGCAATAGCTCCTAAATAACCCAATCCCAGAGGAGGGTGCATCTTGGCTATAAGATTATCTTCAGGTCTACTTTTATGAAGATAGGTATGACCCTGTGAAGGATTAATAAGAACAATTTTTAACATGCTTCCGTATCTCTATTTTAGGGGAGCATCCACAAAATCAACCAACTTATTTTCCTTCATATTCTCTAAGAATTCTCCCACTTCCTTTCTTGTAGTTTCCTCTTCTACCGCAAATTCGTTGGTAACAAGATGTACTATTTCTTCAGCACTTTTTCTACCATCTATTAACTCCCATACTCGTTTGCCAGTACTATTCAATCGAAAATAGGCACCTGCCTTCATGTCTGTGATAAATATTCCTTTTTCTACCTCTAAAGAACTAATATCATTTCTTCTCTTTACAGGATAAATGACATTAAGTTGCATAATTCTCTCCCTCGCTCGATATTTGAAACTTGGCCAAAAATTTAGGCAAGTTTCAAAAAATATATAAAAGTCTTATAAATATTTTCTATATTCTATTTCAGATATATGAATTTTTTTTATATAGTCCGTATAGCTATCTAATTTACCAGCCTTTGCGTCTTGCTTAATATCTTCAATAAAATTTTTGTAAGATACACAACTAGGATGCCTTGCGTTGGTATCTCCATGAGAAAAAAAATAGGCAGTATATCTGCATCCTCCACCACAAATATATTTATACTTGCAATTACAGCATTTATCTACATCATCTATGCTATACTTGTAAGAGTAAGAATTGCATAAATCTGTAATGCTTTCTAACCTTGTCCATTTTGTGTTACCAAGAGGACTACCAATTCCTACACATAAGTGAATGTCACCGTTATCTTTTATTTCCAATGCATTTCCTTCCATAGCATTGCAGAACGCCTTTCGTTTAAAATCTAAAATTATAGGATAAACAAAATGCTCGATTATATCGATTCCAATATAAGGATAATAATATTTTTGAAGTTCGTATACTTTCTTTAAGACAGGGTAAATATATGGAACGAATAACTCTCTACTAGGTTTATTCAAAGGTTTCACCTCAGCAAGATGTAGACTTTGAATGCCTTTCCTTAAAGCAAATTTTACAATATCCTCGATATGATCTTCATTGATAGTAGTTATCGTTGCTGCTAAAGCGAATGCTACTTCATACTCCAAAAGCAAATCTATATTTTGGAGCACCTTTTTTAAGACAGGTGCTCCTCTGCATTTTAGATATATATCAGGGTTTATAGCATCTACGCTAACCTGGAGTTCGATATTCCAGCTATAAAATTTTGAAATCATATCTTTGTTAAGTATTGTCCCATTGGTTACTAAAATAGTTTTTAACTTTGCTTCATTCGCAGAATAGTCCAAAATATCCATCAAATCTTGTCTCAAACTTGGCTCTCCTCCGCTAATTATTACTGATTCTACATTAATCTTTTGGCACTCCGACAGTAACCTTTTAATATGAGCAAAAGATAGTCCTTGTTTTATGAAAGGTTCGTTAGAGTTAACCTTGTGGGCAGCCGTATAACAATAAGGACAACTTAAATTACAGACATTATTAACATCTATCCAGCAATACCGTACATGTGTTTTTTTATCTTTCATCTCATCACTTGTTATTGTTAAATTAATCTCCCAGAATAGCAATTATTTTACTTTTAAGATTGTCTTTCAAGCGTTGATAAATTTTTTCCCCTTTTTCTCTGCTGGCACAACTAGGAACTCCGACACAGCCTATCTGATGATATCCTCGTAAATAGTTCTTGGTATGCTGGAGGTAAGGCTTGAAAGTTTCAAAGGAAACATCAAAATCCTTTATTTCACTTGTTTTTACAATAGAGGGATAAAGGTACAACATTAATGATGTTTCACTTTCACCGGCATGGCGACAACCAATTTGTTTTTCAAGTAAGTCATTTTGTTTAAAATCAAATAATTCTATAAGAAAAGTGTCTCTTATACCTTTTAGAGCCTTAATGTGATACCAATCACCATGGGCAGTACATAAAATAATATATTTAAAACCTTGAGATCTCCAGTTAAAGATAACATCAGAAATAAGTGTAGCCAAACTCTCTTCAGACAGAGTAGATGTGCCATACATTCTTTTATCAAGAGGAAGTGTGACACCATATGGGATAGATGGAGCCACAATGAGGCTCATCATTTTTGCAACATCATAACAAACCTTCTCTGTTATAATTGTATCGGTTCCTATTGGCAAATGTAAGCCATGTTGTTCAGTAGAGCCTATAGGTACCAGAATAGTAGAATCATTTTGTAAATACTGCTTCACTTCACGCCACATCATCTCTGATAATTTAACCTTATTCATCGAAAGCCTCCTAACTACTTGATTTATAGTACATGTTGCTTTAATTATTTCATATAATAAAAATATATTCCTGAAGGGGGGGGGGTCCTCTTCAGCGAGGCCACCTGATCTCTACTTCGGGCTATTCTCGTAGATGTTAAGACTAAACTTTATGTCCTCCACATGATATTACTCTGCGGATTCTTACTACTTTAGGAGGAACATAAACTTTTCTTTTTTTCTTTTCTCTATTATCCATATTTCTCGACTCCTTTCATTTAGATTGTGTTTTGCATAACTCTCCTCGGTATACAAAGATACTCTCAATCCAATATAATATTAGGTGTCTTTAAAGAGGACCCCCCCCCCACACTTTGATATTTTCGGTTATATTTAGCTGGGCAATCTGTTTCAGAGAATCACCATCTTTTTCGCTACTTCTTCTTTTGTCAT
>NMQN01000177.1 GCA_003575245.1 Candidatus Atribacteria bacterium 1244-E10-H5-B2
CCTAAAACATTCACACTCTCATTTTTAACATTCACACTTAAGGCATACTTACCATAGCCAACCCTGGCAATCTTCCCCTCTTTGCATAGGTTAGATAGAATCTTCCTTATATTCACACTTGTTTTTTTAAGTTCAAAAGCTATGGTTTTAGGACCCAAGGGCTTTTCATTCTTAGATAAAAGAGAGATAATTTCTTCCCTGGTATTCATAATTTTTATTACTCCTTCCCCTAAAAAGGCAAAATTTTTTTTAGAGTTTTAAAATTTAACCTCATTATCCCCTACGATATTCTTTCATATCAAACAAATTAACTACCCTCTAAAAATGCTTCTAAATCCTCTTTAATCACATACCAATTTTTACCGATCTTACGACCTTTAATCTTCCCTTCCCGGATATATTTCCGGATAGTCAACGGAGTAACAGGCAGTATTTTTGCTAATTCTCTTATTGAATATAGCCTCTTATCATCAAATTTTATAGGCATAATCTTTAACCTCCCCCGTTATTTTTTTATAATATAACACATTATTTTATATATTGCAATATAACTTTTCAAAAAAGATTGAATACTATAACTACTTTACATAAGGCTTGTTTTATAGGACGTTGCTAAAACCCTTATAAACAAAGGCTTTCAAATCGAAAATATCCCCTTTTTGCCCTTTTTTACATATCTCTATAATATAGATAATTTTCAGCTAAAAGCCTTATAAAATAAGGGATAATCTTTTATGATAGGTTACTTTACATAAAACTTTTTAGCGGGACCGCTTTTATCCGGATAAAAAAAGAGGGTATCTCTACCCCCTGAATTAGTGAAGCATAATGAAGTATAATTTTTATTCTTTAACTTCTTAAAACCTTTAAATTATAAGAACTTCGATATAGCCAGGTAATTTTATTTTTAGCGAAATTTTTAGCCTGAAATGTTTACTTTTGTCTACCTGAAAATCTGCTATAACTGTAAACCTGCGTGCAACCAAATGTAAACCAATCCCCTGGTATTAGTGAAGCATAGTGAAGCATTTTTTAATAGGACTCACCTTCCCCTTTTTGTCGAAATTATGTGTTTTTCGTGTTTTTTATTTGACTAACCATTTATCCTTTTTTGTCTGTTTCCTGTCCTTTTTGTCCTTTTTCAGTTAAATCAGTTAATTTTTCTGCTTCCCTTTTTAACTACAACCCTTCCTTTTTGTCGATTTTTAGTTTCATTAGTTTCATTTTTTGCTTCTCCTTTTTAGCGATACCCTGTCAGATTTGTCGGATTTCCTGTCCTTCCCTTTTTGTGCTTTTTTAGTCGAATCAGTCGAATTTTCTGCCCTGGTATTCAGGTTAAGGTATGATTACCTACCAACTACCTTAAAAATGTAAAGAGTAGCGAATAAGGATACTCTACGTTCGTTAAAAGGGTATTCCCGGAGATTAAACTGGTATTAGTGGAGAAGTAAAAAAATAAGTGCCGTAAGTTTAGTCATCAGGTAAAAAATAATAGCCGTAAGTTTAGTCATCCGGGGGCCGATTTTTTTTCTGCTAGGTTATCCTATGCAATTCATTTAAGAGGTGCTTTTAATGGCGAAATTTGCCTTTCTAAGTGCCTTTCTACCCTTGTTATCTACTTACCAAACATCAACCGCTTATGATTGTATGTTAAATTTCTCTATCCCTGTAAATCCAATCAGATAAGACTATTTTTTATACTAAAACCAATTAGATAAGACACTTTTCTAAGGGATAGATAAGCGACTTCATACCGGCAGTTGCCTCAATACCAATCATAATCTAAAAAATTTATAATACCCTTTTTTCCACATCATCTAATCTATTACTTACACCCTTAACCTTTTCATCAATAGAACCAATTTTTAGACCCAATTGAAAAAGAAAAGCAATAACACCAAGAGTTAAGAACTTATCAAAAATCTCTTTTGCATAAATGATTTCTAAGATAAACATTATTAATATAAAAG
>NMQN01000174.1 GCA_003575245.1 Candidatus Atribacteria bacterium 1244-E10-H5-B2
ATTCCATCCAGGCAAAGGCATAAGCCGCAAAAGAAGCAATCAATATCGGGATTATAGTAGAAGGGATAGTAATAAAAAGAGTATTTATAAAAGCTCCTCCCAGACCAATCTTGGCAATAACTCTTTGATAATTTTCCAGGCTATAACAGGTAAAATTGAAAGGGTGTTCAAAGACAGTCCACCAACCGGATGCAGCTACATCGGGAGGAGGTCGAAAGGAAGTTATTAATAGTCCAACGGTTGGAAGTACCCATATAAAAGCAGTAATAATTATTATTAGATGAAGTGAGCTACTCGAAAATGATATGGCATTTTTTTTCATTATCTTATAGTCTCCTGTTCTCTGAAACGACGGATATTTACAAGTATCATGGGAATTATAAATAAAAGCAAAAGAACGGCAATGGAACTTGCCCTTCCATAGTTTCTAAAAATAAACATCTCTTTATACATTCGGTTGGCAATAACTTCGGTATCGAAATTTCCATTGGTCATTACGTAGACAATATCAAATACTTTAAGAACATTAATAGTCATAGTGGTAGCTACTACTGCAAGGGTGGGTTTCATTAAAGGCAAAATAATTTTCCAGAATATTTTGAATTCGTTGGCGCCATCTACCCGAGCTGCTTCTAATAATTCTCGGGGTATGCCTTTATAACTCGCGGATAATATTACCATGCAAAATCCAGTCCATATCCATACCCCTACCATAATTAAACAAAAATTATTAAGCCAGGGCCTAATAATCAGCCAGGGTAATGGTTCTAACTGAAAAAATGAACGAATTGCGTTAAGAATACCAGTCTGAGCAGCCGAAATCGGTCTATAAGCGTAAACGAATTTCCAAATTACTCCGGCACCTACGAAGGAAATAGCCATAGGCATAAATATTAGTGACTTTACAATCGATTCATATTTAACTTTATCTAATAATACAGCTATAATCAGTCCTAAAAAAACAGTTAGAGGAACAAAAAGCGCTATCCATAAAGCATTGTTCCGAAAGGAAGTAAGCATAGTCTCATTGGTAAAACAATAAAAGTAATTTTCCAAACCAATAAATTTTTCAGAATTGTAATTAAAAAAGGAAATATATATTGTGTTAATTGAGGGATAGACTAAAAAAAAGAATAAAAGAAATGCTGCCGGGGATATATACAACCATGGGGTAATTTTTTTTGTATGTATCACAAACTTCTTTCCTTTCCAAACATCATTATAACAAATATTTTACTGTAATCGTAGGCTGGATTTAAATTTAAACAAACCCAGCCTACGAAAATAAAAAAATTATCGTTTTATCCTATCGCCGATAAGCATCTAAAGCAGTGGTTTCTATAGTCATAAGCACTCTTTTCAAAGGTACACCGCTTACATAATTTAATATCTCAGTCCAGAAAGAACCACTTCCTACTGCACCAGGCATTAAGTCAGAACCATCAAAACGGAAAGTTGAAGCATTAACTAATATTTCAGCAGCCTTACGGGTCAAATCATCAGGATAGACAGCAGGATTTACCCGTTTATTAGCAGAGAGTTTTCCTAATTCACCAATCCATATTTCCTGAGCCTCCGGGGAAACGACGTATTCCATAAAGGCTCTTGCGTCAGGAGTATCATTAAACATTGCAAACATATCTGCTGCTCCCAAAGCAGGAGTTCCGTATTGAGGATCAATTGGCGGGAAGGGGAAGAAATCAAAGTCTTCACCCGGTACTAAGTTGGGGAAATGATCAAGTATAAAACTTTTAATAAAAGTGGCTTGTTTATGCATGTAGGCATTTGGCGGAGTAGTAAACAGAGCGTCTGGTGAGTCACCAAAATTAATAGTAAGCACTGCATTGGGGCCGCCATAGACATACTTCTCATTTAAAGCAATCTGACCAAATAGTTCAAAAGCCCTTTGTACCCTATCATCAACCCAGGAAATTCCATGGGAAACCCATAAATCATATACTTCA
>NMQN01000853.1 GCA_003575245.1 Candidatus Atribacteria bacterium 1244-E10-H5-B2
GAAGTGTAGAAGAATAAAAAATGACAGAGAACCGTCCCCTGGTGTGTTTTTACAATAAAAAAAGAGGGTAATATATATTTTGCATCCGCTTTTAGTTCCTTTAAAGAGAATATGCCGGGATAATTTAATTGGCAGTAAAAATTTAATCATGCCTTCTTATTTGGATGGCAACGCCTTTAAAAAAAGCTTATCCAGAGAAGGCTTTTCTGCTTTGAACCTGAATATTATCACTCTTTTCGACCTGGCCAGGGATTACTGCGATGATTATATCTCTAAAGATAAGTTAAAAATTTTAGATAATTTTTTAGGCCAGATATTCCTGCTTCAAATATTAAAGAAATTATACCGGAAAAAATTGCTGAATTATTTCCAACCTCCCACATTTTCCCCCGGAATCAGCCGCTCGATTTATCTGGCTATAAAAGAACTAAGAATAGCAGAATTCTCTTCCCGAAATTTTCCGCACTTTGCGATAGTTAACTCTAAAAAGAGCGAAGACCTACTTAAGATAATGCGGGAGTATGAGAAAATATTAAAAGAGCAAAATTATGTTGATGAGGCGGATATCTATCTTCAGGCGATTAAATGCAAGAAAAATCATCAGCAGAAAAAAGAGACATTCATTGTGCCCTCTAATATAGAATTAAATTACCTGGAGGAAGTCTTTTTTAGGAAAATTATATTACCGGAATCAAAGGTTATCTATTTGCCCGTCCCAAGAAATTTAAAAAAACCTACTTCTTTTTATTTTTCCGAGTCCGATAAAGAAGAAAAAAGTTATTCGGAAAAGCCGCTTGTCCTGGATTATTTATACGATATAGATAAAATACCATCCAATCTGCCCGGAAGACTTAATATTGAGTTAATCCAGTCCCATGGAGAATTTAATGAAGTAAAAACGATTATCCGAAAGATAAAATCCCAAAATATTCCTTTAGATGAAGTGAGTATTTTTTATACTGTGCAGGAACCCTATTCCCAATATCTTTATCAGCTGTCCAGACAATATTCCTTAAATATTACTTTTGGCAACGGGGTAAGCATCAAAAATACTTCTCCGGCGAAACTATTCTTTGCTCTAATTGATTGGATACGAGATAATTATAGTATAGTGAAATTATATTTTTTGCTAACCGGGGGTAATTTTGAGTTTAAAAACCAGCAGTCGAACCCGGATATACCTACCCCCCAAAGAGTGGCTTCATTATTGCGCAATTCTCCGATTGGGCGTAAAAGGAATCGATATATCAAGGGAATAGATTTAGTTATAAAACGGTTGGAAGGCGAAATTGTGCAGGTATCCGAAGACAGGCAAGAGAAATATCGCAAAAAATTAAAAGACCTTTATTGGACAAAAGAATTTATAACCCAAATTTTTCATGAATTACCTCAAGAAAATTTTAATTATACTATCTTACCAAAGCAGATTGCCCGGGGGCTTATAAATATTGTTACTAATTATAGTAAAATAAATGAAGAAAATAATTTTGACGAAGAAGCGATAAAAAAGATAGAAGAGAGGTTAACTATTTTAATAGAAAGCGACTATCCTCTTCCCAATATGCCCGTAAATGAAGCTCTCACCCTGATGGCTGATTTAATTAAAAATGAAAGGGTTAATTGTTCGGAACCGAGAGGAGGATGTTTGCATACTGCCAGTTACAAAAAAGGAATTTGGCTTAATCGCCCTTATAATTTTGTTGTGGGAATGGATTCTGCAAAATTTCCCGATTCAGCGCACGACGGATCTATTTTACTGGACGCCGAGAAAAAAAACAGCGGCCGCATTAATTCCCACAAAGAAAAAGGCAAAGAAAACCAATATAAGATGTTTCAATTACTTGCTTCTCTTAAAGGTAAAATTATTCTTTCCTATTCCCGTTTTGATACTCAGGACAATAGAGAATTAGCCCCATCGAGTTTAATGCTGCAGTTGTACCGTTTAAAAATCGGGGACAAACAAAAAGATTATTCTGATTTTTACAGTAGTTTTCAAGATACTTCCGGGTTCATTCCAGGCAAGCCCCGGGAAATTCTTGATTCCGCAGATTGGTTCTTATATTCTGCAAGACATAATCTTTCAGACATTACTCCTCTTTCTGAACATCTTTACCCCGCCCTATCCGAAGGTTTTTATGCAGCCGGACAGAGAGAGAAAGAAGAGCTTAACTGTTTTAACGGAAAAGTAAAAGTAAGCCCTAAGCAGGTAGACCCACGTCTTAACCGGGGGTTGGTGGTATCAAGTTCCAGATTGGAATTGATTGCCTTTTGTCCTTATCTGTACTTTTTAAAATATATTCTAAAAATAAAACCACCTCAAGAGATGATTGAAGACCCGGGTGTATGGTTGGACCCTTCGGAAAGAGGAATTCTATTTCACCAAGTTTTTGAGGAATTTTATAAAAAGTTAAAAGAAATATCACCGGCTGAAACCTTTATTCCACCATCTTGTAAAAGCCACTGGCATATCCTGGAAGAGATTGCTCTTTCCCAGCTGGAACAAAAAAGAAAGAGATTAGCCCCTCCCAATAATATGGTTTACCAGCATGAAAGCAAAGAAATACTGGATTCCTGCCGGTTCTTTCTACATTGCGAAGAAAAAAAATTTAAAGGAGAGATACCAACTTATCTTGAATTTGCTTTTGGCACCCGGGATAATCAGAACGAAGAATTAGGCAAGAAAATAAAAGCAGTAGAGCTACCTCTGCCCGGCGGTAAATCGATCAGTTTTCAGGGGAAGATTGACCGTATAGATAAATTAGATAAGGATACTTACCGTATTATTGATTACAAAACCGGGACTCCCTATAAATTTAGGCAAAGTAGATATTTTCAAAATGGAAAACAGATTCAGCACGCCCTTTATGCCTTATCTCTTAAAAAAATATTAACTAAAGCCGGGATATCTGCCTTTCCCAAAATCCAAAAAGCGGGTTATTATTTCCCCACATTACCAGGCCAGGGCAGGCAATATTTATACGGAGAAGAAAGAAGAAATCAGGTATTGGAAATAATCGATTTATTACTTGAGATTGTTGCTCAAGGAAATTTCGCTATGATTCAAAAAGCGGATGATTTTATGTGTGCCGATTACCGGGATATCCTGGAACAAAATCAAGTGATGGAAGTAAGCGGGAAAAATGCAAAAAAATATGATGAAGAACCCGCCCTTGATAATCTGAGGAGGCTGCAAGAACAATATGAATAACCATAACCTACCAGAATTAATCGATAAACAAGAGCGAGAAAAAATCATAAAAGAAATAAACCGTAATATTTTGGTCGAAGCCAGCGCCGGGTCGGGGAAGACTTCCAGTCTGATTCACCGCATGGCTGCTCTAATTAAATCGGGAAAATTCAAGGTGGATGAAATTACCGCCATTACCTTTACCAGAAAAGCGGCTATTGAGCTAAAAGAAAGGTTCCAACAAAAAATTGAAGACAGTTTTAGGGAAACAGAAGACGAAAAAGAAAAAAGCTATTTAAGAGAGACCCTTTCTAATTTGGAACAATGTTACCTGGGGACTATTCATTCTTTTTGTGCTCGCCTGTTAAGGGAAAGGCCGATTGAAGCCGGACTTGATCCGGAATTTAGCGAGCTTGATGACCTTGATGATACTTTATTAAAAGAAGAAGCCTGGGAAAGATATTTGCTCAATCTTAAAATAGAAAAATCTCCTTCTCTAATACATCTGGAAGAATTGGGTATAAAACCCTTCGAGCTTGCAGATTGTTATAAGACGATATGTACTTATCCGGAGGTTAAGCCCATTTTTCAGGCATCACTAAAACCAAATTTAAAAGAAGCTGTCAAAGAGATTATTTCTTTTAGCGATGAAGCCAGCCAATATATCCCGGATGAAGAACCGAAAATGGGTTATGACAAATTACAGGAAGCAGTCTTAAGCGTAAAAAGAATGAAGGGTTTTTATGATTATATTAAAGAAGATTATAATAAAATAAAATTACTGGAAAATTTTACCAAATCAGAAAAGGTTACTTTAAACCGATGGACTTCCAAAGAAAAGGCAAAAGAGTACAGAGATTCCCTTGTTTTAGAACTTCAAGAAAAAGTTATTAATCCAACCTTGCAGCAATGGCGGGAATACTGTTATGCCGGTACCATTAAATTTGTTATACCGGCGGTAGAATATTATCATGAATTGCGCCAGAAGGTTTCGATGCTTAATTTTCAGGATTTGCTCTTAAAAACCTCCTGCCTGTTAAGGGATTACCCTGAGGTACGCCAATATTTTCAGCAAAAATATAAATGCCTGCTGGTAGATGAATTTCAGGATACCGATCCTATTCAGGCAGAAATAATCTTTTATCTCACCGGAAAGGATGTTTATGAAAAGAACTGGCAGAAATTAATACCGCGCCCGGGTTCCTTATTTGTGGTAGGAGACCCCCAGCAGTCCATTTACCGATTTCGCCGAGCTGATATAACCATCTACAATCTGGTAAAAGAGCTGATTGAAAAAAGCGGAGGAGAGGTTTTAAAATTACAAGCTAATTTCCGTTCACTACATTCTATCGGTTCTTACCTCAATCCTATATTTGAAGAGCTATTTTCAAACGGTCAGGGAAAATTCCAGGCTGTATATTCACCGATGCAGACTGTTTGGGAAGATAATCCGCAATACCTTTCCGGGGTAAAACAGCTGATTGTTTCTAAAGAGAGAAATAAAAGTGATACTATCAGACAGGACACCCAATCTATTGCCCGAATCATTCGCGATATGGTCGATAAGGGATTCAAATTAGTGCGGACAGAAGAAGAGATAAAGGCGGGAGCTTCTACATCAGCCACCTATAAGGATTTTATGATTCTTTTGCGTTACAGAAGCAGAATGGATATATATGCCCGCACTCTTGCAGAATATGGAATACCTTTTACGGTTTCAGGTTATGCTTCTTTAAATGAATCTCAGCAGATAAAAGAACTGTTAAAGTTATTTCGCTTGATGAGAGATATAGAAAATCAGGTGCTTATTGTCGCTGTCTTGCGGGGAATATTCTTTGGATTTTCTGATGATGATTTATACCAGTTTAAAGGAGCAGGCGGGGAATTTGATTTTTATGAAAAAATACCGGAAAAATTAAACCTTAAATTAAAGGAGAAATTTAATAGAGCTTTTTGCCGTTTAAGGCAATTTCATCTGTGGACTCAAAAACTGCCACCGGTTGCAGCTATGGAAAAGATTATTATTGATTCAGGATTATTGTCCCATTCCTCTTTGGAGGGCTATAATCTAAATAAATGCGGGGAACTTTATTTTATTCTGGAGAAATTAAGGAAAGCAGAAGCGGGGGAAGTTATAGGGTTTGCCTCAATGGTAGACCAATTAGAAAAGATGTTAGAAGCCGGAGTTGAAGAGGAGCTGGATATACTGACCGAAGAAAATACAGTCCGGATTATGAATTTACACAAAGCTAAAGGTTTGGAATCTCCGGTGGTATTTTTAGCCATTCCTTATAATCCTACTACCCACGAACCAACTTACTATATCGAAAGAACAAGGCAGGAACCGTTTGGTCATTTTTTAGTTTATCGTTCCAATGCTTACAACAAAGGGAAAGGGAAACGGCTGGCTCAACCTAAAGATTGGGAGGATTATTGCCAACTTGAGGCATCTTATAATGAGGCAGAAGATATCCGTCTGCTCTATGTAGCGGCAACCCGGGCCAAGAATCTCCTGATTATCAGCAGTTTAAACCATAAAAGTAATAAGAGTAATCCCTGGTTGTCTTTGTTAAAAAATATTAAAGAAGAAATGAATATTCCCGTTCCGGAAGCAGGATTGCCTGAGGCGAAAGAAAAAGTAAAAGAAGAGAAATCTTTGCTTGATGATTACAAGAAGATTCAAAAAGAATGCGGGCAATGGATGAAAGATTTATCAAAAAGCAGTTATTATGAAAAAAAGCCGACTGATTTTAAAGATGAAGAAAAACACCGGAAGATTACCACGGTTGATGTCGGCGGAACAGCCTGGGGGAGTGCCGTTCATGGAATCTTTGATTATCTAATTAAAGAAGACCCTGATGAGCAGTCATTGTCTTTACATGCGGGAAGTGCCTTGAAAAAACAGGGGGTATCTCTAAAGAGAAAAGAGGAATTAGTGTGGATTGTTCGGAAATTTAAAAAGAGTGATTTATATCAACGCCTGAAAAAAGCAGAATTTAAATATAGCGAAGTTCCCTTTACTATAAATATTGAGCCCGCTCATCCTCTTTATGCTGAATTAGACGGGCAGGATTCCCGTTCGGTGATTTTAACCGGAACTATCGACCTGGTCTTCAAAGAAGCCGATGGCTGGGTGGTGATAGATTATAAGACTGACCGACCGAAAAATGAGAAGGATTATCCTAAATTAGTCGAGGTCTATCAAAAGCAGATTGCTATTTACAGCCAGGTATGGCGGGACATCACCGGGGAAAAGGTGAAGCAAAGCAGCATATATTTTGTTAATTAATTACTCAGTCTACCGGTTACCCGGTTAACCAGTTTACTAAGCACGTAAATGAGTATAGGGGCGTATAGAATTAGTTAGCTGGTTAGTTGGTTACCTGGTTAGCTAGTTAATAAAATAAAATAAAGGAGCCAGGAGCCAGAATAGATACGTATCTCATAAAGAGGAAGAGCGTATAGTTACGAGAAAGAGGGAATCAGAATTCAAAAAATAAATTGTAGGGGCAGATCTTGTGTCTGCCCGTATTGTCTCTATAAGAATATCAAAAAAGTTTGTCAAAGGACCTTCCCCTGATAAACTTTTCAGTTCATTTTAGATATTTTCAAAGAGAAATTATAAAAAAAAGAAGGATTTTAAATAAAAACATAGTATATTATAAATAGTAGTAATATTTCTGGTATACAAATTAAATATTATAGAGATGGGGTGAGAATGTTTTAAATGAAAATTCAAATAAAATATTTAAATGGTATTCGGTTTAAACGTTTTATTATAAATTCAGCCCAACGGATAAATCAGATGGAACAGTATCTGAATGATATTAATGTTTTCCCGGTAGCCGATGGGGACACAGGTACTAATATGGCAGCAACTATGAGCAGCATTGTAAAAGGGATAAAAAAATGTAAAGAATCTTCTTTTGCCAAAATTAGTAGTGTTATTGCTGATTC
>NMQN01000576.1 GCA_003575245.1 Candidatus Atribacteria bacterium 1244-E10-H5-B2
TTCTTAGGAATTTATTTTGCTGTTTCACCTAAAGATTTAGAAGGAAAAGAACTACCTGATTGGGTAAGAAAAGAAAGGATTGGAATGAAGGAAGCACTAAAAATATTTACGGAAGGGGCTTCTTATGCCCTGAATGAAAATAAAGGACAAATTAAGCAAGGTATGCTGGCTGATTTTATTGTATTATCAGAAAATCCGCTTCATTTGCCTATTCTGAAAATACCTTCACTTCGAGTATTACAGACTTATCTTGGCGGTCAATTAGTTTAGAAGATAACGGCGGAAGAGCTACGAAGAGCTATTTTTCAGGGGATGATTCACCGAAACACCTCCAGAAACATTTTGTATGTTCATATTATTTTCCAGTCAATAAGCAGTTGCCGTAAAAAATATGGCTGTATAAATAAAAATGGACATAATAGGGACAGTTATTTTCATTCACATCACTTCTGCGAAGACCTATAATCTATATATGCTAAGAATAGACTGCCTCGTGTCAAATCATGTTCACTTTATGGCCCTTCCCGAAAGAGAAGATTCCCTGGGGAAGGTATTTAAATAGAGACCCCATTTTTCCATTTCAGGATTTTTTCTCCACTTGACGGGCTAATCCCATCCGGATAAATAACCAGGGTGCCCCAAAACTAATCCATATACCCAATAACAGATAACGGAAAAATCGGCTTAATTGATAGAAAGATTGGCCTTCTGAAGGAAGTATCAATTTCAATCCAAGATATATTATCCCTATTCCGATAACCCCAACCAGAAAACTGATCAGCCGCTGCAGCCAGCGTCCTGGTCGAATCTCTCCAACATAAGAATAAAATAATAGCAGACCATAGCCAATACCGGTCAAAGCAGCCACCGAACTGATAATATCCGGTGCTGATTGAATTTGTAATAAGATCAGCGGAAATAGGGTAATGCTAATTATTTTAAATACCATATTTCCTTGAAAAAAATCGAGTTTGATCTTTAAAAAAATAAAATAACTTAGACCGAGAATGAGTCCGCCAAATAACCATCCTCCCAGGATATCAGTGGGAAAATGGACGCCCAGATAGATGCGGGAAAATCCAATCAAAAGAATCAATAAAATAGAAAGGTTACGAATCCAGATTTGCTTTTTCCAATAAGCTATGCTCCCCCAGACAACCAGGGAAGACTGGGCATGGCCGCTGGGAAAACCATATCCGGAGGCATGAACTTTTTGAATTTGCGGTAAAATATCAAAAGGGCGGGGCTGCTGGAATATCTCTTTTAATCCGTTATTAAGATAAACGGATAATAAAAAGGTAATTCCCACCCGTATCCCCAAATAAAAGT
Organism: Candidatus Atribacteria bacterium 1244-E10-H5-B2; assembly: GCA_003575245.1. The sequence continues at coordinate 1,330 of NMQN01000576.1, forward strand.
CCACACACCAAAGAAGGAAGGGAAATAAAAGCAAGTAAAATAATTCATCTCCCAGTGAGGTAATAGCTCGGAAAAAAGAATCCAGCAATGGTGTGTCAATCTGTTGAATCATAATAATGAAATCTAATCCCCACTGAAAAATGGTATCCATTGCAGCAGCTTCCTTCCTCATCAATGATGATGCTTTATTATATCAAAAATAACCCAAGAATGCTCTTTTTCCAAAAAAAATTCATCTTCTGGTAAATAATCGGATTATTTTTTCCGGTGAAATACTTGCTGCTAACTTAAAAATGAGTATCAAGTACTTTGTTTTTTAAGACTAACGAATAATTTAAGTAAAGACTTGTCCCTTTTATATAAATTTTATTTTTGAAAAAGAAGGATTTTTAAAACTTATAACGTATTAACAATTATAGGTGAAATTTCTCATGAAGTTTGTCAAATTAACTTCTCAATCATCTAAATCGTTCCCTTTGGTCGGATTTGGTTAAATTCCGATATTAGAGGGGATCGTTTGTTTTGAGGGGGGGGATCTGGAATTGTTAATCATATCAGATGAAATAAAAAAGGTTTATCCGGAAGCATTATTAGGTATACTGGCCATAAGGAAGGTAGGT
>NMQN01000659.1 GCA_003575245.1 Candidatus Atribacteria bacterium 1244-E10-H5-B2
TTTGGTATGATTATATCTCAAAGCAAATTTAAATCAATGTCTAATTGATTATCTAATTAAAACATTATTTAACGATTTGAATTTTTTTTGAGATCCTGATGGTTAAATATAATTTCTTATTTTTCTTCTTCTATCATTATTTTTACTTCTTCCAGCTTTTTAGGGATTGTTTTAGGAAGATCTCCATTCTTTTCATAGACTTTTTCCCAGAAAGGCTCACTAAGTTTTTCATATTCTTTAGAGTATTTATCCAGGTGTTCCCTACATTCGGTTAATATGGTTTCGGCATTTTTGAGTGGGATAAGGCTGACATTCTTTACAAATTTCCCTTAAGACTTCAGGATGATCAATGATCATACAGGGCATCATCAAGTTTTTACTATAAGGTTGTCGAGCTCTTATTGCCTTAAACAAAGGAGAATTCAATGCTTCCTTTAAAGAGGAATTTTTTATATTGTGAGTAGCGAAGTGGGTAAATACACAGGGCTCGATATCCCCTTTTACATTTATATGAAAGTAGTCGCGTCCCCCAGCAATACATCCTCCTACATGCATACCATCATTCCAGAAATCTCCAATAAATACAGGATATTTGTTTCTTAAGTAATTTACTCTTCTCCAGCCGTAGAGTCTTTGTTCCGGGGTCTGCATTAAATCTACATCGGGTTTGTTACCAATGGGGATATAGGTAAAGTACCAGCCAAAAGTACACCCTTTATCAGTCAGTAATTTCATAAGTTCATCACTGTAGATGATTTCAGTATTGTATTTGGTAGGAGTAATAGAAAAACCAAAAATTACTCCTGCTTCCCGGAGATTATCCATAGTTTGCATTATCTTTTTCCATACTCCTTTGCCCCGCCGGGCATCAGTCTCCTCTTCAAATCCTTCCACACTGATGGCCGGGGCGATATTCCCTAATTCTTGTAGTTTAAGAGTCATATCTTTATCTATAAGTGTTCCATTGGTATAGGACATAAAAGCTGCATCATTATGTTTTTTATAAATATCCAGCATATCTTCTCTTACGAAGGGTTCACCGCCAGATATGGTAAAGAAATTAGTGCCTAATTCTTTAGCCTCGGTGACAACTTCATCTACTAATTCAATAGGAAGGTCATCTTTTTTGGAATAGTCTCCGGCATAACAACCAGTGCATTTAAGATTACATCTCATGGTAGGGCTGATGACTATGGTGGCAGGAGTGGGAATATTTAGTTTCTTTTCTACAACAGCTCTTCTTTTAGGGCCAAGTAACAGGTGGTTTACAATAAAATTTAAGACCATTCGATCTCGATAGTTAGGATGGATTTTTTTTAATGTTTTTTGAGCCAAGATATATGCCGGGGCTTTATCTTTAAACAATTTTCTTACTTTCTGTATTTTCGTTTTATACTGAGGAGCTATTTTTTCTGCGGCATGAGTTAGTCGGATAAGATTTTCATCAGAAGTATTGACTAAGCCCTTCATAATCAGATTTACAGTCTGTTTGGTAGTATAATTTTTAAACTTTTCTATATAATCCATGATATCTCCCTCCTACAAAAAATTCTAAAATTATTTGGAAAATTTACTTTTTGTTCTTTATATTTATTTCATCCAAAGTTTCTTTTAAGAAACCTAATAATGATTTTTGCTCTTCTTTGTCCATCTCAGAGACATATTGATTATAAGTTTGTATGTAATTTGTATATTCGCCTAAATCATTATTTCCATATATCGTGGGGACTTTGCTAACATATTTTGCCAGTACCCCCAAACACATTCCCGCAAAGACAATTAGAGCTAATTCAGAGTAGATGTTTGTTGTGGTGTGAGGAATGACCTGACTTATTAATTTTATTTCAGCCACTCCTTCAGTAATTTTTTTAATGAGAAGGATTAAAATCAGTAAAAGACAAGCACAGAAAATAAGCGGAGATTTGCTTTGCAAGGCTTCTTTAAGTAG
>NMQN01000173.1 GCA_003575245.1 Candidatus Atribacteria bacterium 1244-E10-H5-B2
ACTCCTAAAAAACCTAATTCCGCTTTGAGAAAAGTTACCCGAGTAAGATTAACTAACAATATGGAGGTTACTGCTTATATTCCCGGAATAGGGCATAATCTTCAAGAACATTCAATTGTTCTCTTAAGAGGTGGGAGGGTAAAAGATTTGCCAGGAGTTAGATATCATATTGTCAGAGGAGTTATGGATACTACTGGAGTAGAAAATAGAACGCAAGGGCGTTCAAGATATGGATCTAAAAGACCAAAGAAGACAAGTAAGTAATATACGAGTCGTTAGTCGTTAGTGAATAGTATTTAGTTAACCAGTTATCCGGTTTACCAGTTAAATTAACTCTTAAGTTTTTAGTTTTTGGTTTATAGTTTTTAGATAAATAAAACCGGATACCGGGTTCTTTTTCTTAACGATATACGAAATACGATATACGAAATACTAATCTAAAAAGATAGAGGTGGTAGATAATGTCCAGGAGACGAAGAGCGGTAAAGAGAATAAATGCACCAGATCCTGTATATCATGATAAAAATATAGCAACTTTTATAAACAAGCTAATGTATGATGGTAAAAAAAGTAAAGCAGAGGCAATTTTTTATCAGGCCTTAGAGATGGCTGCTAAAAAGACAAAAAAGGAACCATTAGAAGTGTTTAATCAGGCCTTACAGAATGTTATGCCGGTATTAGAAGTGAAATCAAGGAGAGTTGGAGGAGCCAGCTATCAGATCCCGATTGAAGTAAGTCCAGATAGAAGAATAACTTTAGGAATGAGATGGATAATTAATTTTGCTAGAAAAAGAACAGGTAAGCCAATGCATGAAAAATTATCCTTAGAGTTAACAGATGCAGCAAATAGTGTTGGGGCAGCTGTTAAAAAGAAAGAAGATACTCATAAAATGGCAGAAGCAAATAAAGCATTTGCTCATTACAGATGGTAAATAAAATAGTCGTTAGTGAATAGTTAATCGGTTACCCAGTTACCCAGTTACCCGGTTTACCAGTTAATATTAAATACAAGTTTTCAGTTATCGATTTACGGTTTTTAGATAAAGAGAATCGGATTCTATATTCTGACTTCTTTTTCTTAACCAGCTAACCAGGTAACTAACTAACTAATTCTTAGCGAGATACGAAATACGAATTAAGATAGGTTTTTAAATTATGTCTACGAAATTTCCTTTAGATAAAATAAGAAATATTGGTATTATGGCCCATATCGATGCAGGTAAGACGACCGTTACCGAGAGAATACTTTACTATACGGGAAAAGTTCATAAAATGGGCGAGGTCCATGAGGGGTCTGCAACTATGGATTGGATGCCTCAAGAAAAAGAGAGGGGTATTACTATAACTTCTGCATCAACCACCCTTTACTGGAAAGATAATCGTGTTAATATTATTGATACACCTGGACACGTAGATTTTACTATGGAGGTTGAACGCTGCTTAAGAGTGCTTGATGGTGCCATTGCGGTATTCTGTGCAGTAGGAGGAGTTGAACCCCAGACAGAAACCGTTTGGCGCCAGGCAGAAAGATATGGTGTTCCCCGTATTGCTTTTATTAATAAAATGGATAGGACTGGAGCAGATTTTTATCATGTTGTAAAAATGATTCAAGATAAGCTGGCAACCAATACAATCATTGTTCAATTACCCTGGGGGAGTGAAGAAAATTTTCAAGGCATTATCGACTTAATAAAAATGAAGGCGTATTCTTATACTATGGATAATTTAGGAGTAAATTATAAAGAAGTATCTATATTAAAAGATATGCGAGAATTATCCAATGAATATAATCATGAAATGATAGAAAGTTTAGCTGAACTTGATGAAAAAATTATGGAGAAATATCTTGAAGGTGAAGAAATTGCCTCCAATGAAATAAAGTCTGCAATTCGCAGGTTAACTATTAAAAATAAGATAGTTCCGGTTTTATGTGGTTCGGCAGTAATT
>NMQN01000352.1 GCA_003575245.1 Candidatus Atribacteria bacterium 1244-E10-H5-B2
AGGGTTGAAGAGAAGAGAACAGTTTAAAGATTATACCGGGAAAGAAGAGTTTAATTACTTTCTCTCTGTCCTTTTCCCCGATGATGAACTTTGTATTATGGACTATAATCGGGTGGTAGCTGATTTAGTGGAAAATTCTGAGGAAGAATTTATCCAGAAAATATCTGAAAAATTCACCGTAGAAAAATATAGCTGTGAGGGCGCCTACCGGCCAGAAGCGAGGCATACCTTTGGCATGTACTTAAATAACTGCTGGTATAAACTAACCGCTAAACCGGGTACTTTTGATGAAGATGATGTGGTAGACAGTCTTGATGTATCGATATTGCAAAATAATCTACTTACCCCTATTTTAGGAATTAAAGACCCACGAACAGACCAAAGAATAGAATTTGTAGGTGGAATTAGAGGTTTGGAGGAGTTAGAGAAAAGAGTAAGGGTAGGAATGAAAGTAGCTTTTTCCCTACATCCTACTTCTATAGAAGAATTAATGAAGGTTGCCGATGCAGAAAGATTAATGCCTCCCAAATCGACCTGGTTTGAACCAAAACTGCGAAGTGGTATCTTTATCCATAAACTATAACTTGTATATCGTGAATAAGAAAATAGCGGATAGCGTTTAGCATAGAGCGCATAGTAAGGAAAAAGAAAAAAGTAGGGGCGTATTAAAAAATAAATATGAATATTAAAGAAGAAATAAAAGGACAATTAAATAAAAGAACTCTATTGCTCGATGGAGCAGTGGGTACTATGCTTCAAGTATATGGTCTAAAATCAGGAGAGTGCTTTGAAGGGTGGAATATATCCCATCCTCAAGTAGTGCAAAAAATTCATCAAGAATATATAAAGGCTGGAGCGGATGTAATACTGACTAATACTTTTGGCGCTAATAGAATTAAATTAAGTAGTTATGGTAGAGAAAAAAATATTTTAAAAATAAATGAAATAGCAGTAAATATAGCTAAAGGCGCAATAGATAAAGAAAAAAGTTTGGAAAGAAGAATATTTATTGCCGGTTCTGTAGGACCTACGGGAAAGATCTTAGAACCATATGGAGATTTAAAAGTAAGTGAGGTTTACGGAAACTATAAAGAGCAGGCTGTGATTTTAGAGAAAACGGGCGTAGATTTAATAATTTTAGAAACTTTTTATGATCTTGAGGAGATTAAAGCTGCCTTAAAGGCCACAAAAGAAAATACTAATTTAATGGTCGTTGCTTCGATGACTTTCGATAAAAATTTAAAGACTATATATGGAGTTGACCCGGAAAGAGCAGTTATAGTTCTTGAAAATGAAGGAGCAGATGGAGTAGGAGCTAATTGTGGGACCGGTCCGGAAGTTTTGTATGAAGTCTTAAAAATAGTAAAGAAGACAAGTAAGACTTATTTAATGGTTGAGCCTAATGCGGGGATGCCTGAACTGGTTAAAGGTAAAGTAGTATATCCTGCATCGCCAAAAATAATGGCTGATTATACTGAAAAGTTTATTGAGTTAGGAATAAATCTAATTGGGGGATGTTGCGGCACCACCCCTTTGCATATTAAGGCAATGGCGGGAAAAATAAAAAATTAATTGTAACAATTATTACTCCAACGTTCAGAAATGTAATAAATACAAGTAGGTAATAAGAGAAGAAAAAATTCATTAAATCCCAATAATTGTTAGTATAAGTGTAAAAATTTTAGTGATGCAGTTAAGAAAGAATAATAAAATTGTTAGCCAAAATTTGACAAAGTTTATAAATGATGATAAAATTTCGAAAAATTGAATATGTCTACAGGAGTGTGCCTAGGGTTCCGTCTAATTAATTATTAGAGTCTGGACCAAGCGGCACAAGGTATCTAATCGATACTACACTTTTAGGATAAAAGCCTGAGAGATAGGTTCTGTTAATATTATCATTATCTATTTTTCAGGCTTTTTTATAAATAAAAGTGTTT
>NMQN01000172.1 GCA_003575245.1 Candidatus Atribacteria bacterium 1244-E10-H5-B2
GTTTTTAGGGGGGGGGGAGTTTTAGGGGGGAAAAGTTCCCCCGAGTGAGGGAGCGGTGAAAGTTTCCTCTATAGCAAGGTCAAAGAAAATAATCTCTTATATGACAAAAGTAAAAGAATTTATCTCTTCTGTTCCCATATGATGGCAAGACATCTCTGGGGAGGTACCAAAATTCACCAGGAGAAAAATTGTAGGAATACCTTTTTTAGGTATTTGTGCATATTGTACAAGAACTATCCCCTAAAATGACATACAATCATAAGCGAACTTTATTTGACCCCCTTTAAAAGCGATATATGGACGTTTTATTTTGTTAGGAAATAGGATCCTGAATATTTTACGCAAAAAGAAGGATTTTTAAGATAAAAATAGTATATAAGAAAAAAAAGGAGATTAGGAGGCCCAGAGATGATCATAAAAAAATATAAAAATCGAAAATACTATAGCGTAGAAAAGAGTAAATTTGTGGACCAGGAGTTTATTATCAATCTAATTAAAGTAGATGAGGAACTTATTATACTAGATAACGATAATAAAGATATCACAGTTCCGGAAGTATTAAAATTATTCAGAAAAGAATTAAAGAAAAAAGAATAAAGTTGAATAAAAAGACATGATTAAATATACTATATTTACCGCTTCGCTTCGATTTAATATTAAGATAAGAAAGGAGTTGATTTAACCTGGCTAAATTAAGAGGTCCTTTGTTTTCTATAAATGCAATGGGAACGATAGATAAAAAATTAATATATAGGAAAAGAAAAGGTATTGATGACATTAAAAAATATACTAAAACAGTAAACCCAAATTTACCAGGACAACAGACACAAAAAGGTTATTTTAAAGAAGCGATTTTAGCATGGGGATCAGAAGGATATTCAGCTAGAGATATACAGGCCTGGAATTTACTTGCAAGGACTAAAAAAGTTATAGTAAGCGGGTTTAATAGGTTTGCTAGTTATAGAATAAATGCAGGAAAGGAAGGGCTTACATGGAGTAGATTAACAAATTGTATAATATATGATGTAATAGCCGGAGGGTTTAAGGTTGATGTAAATGTAGAAAGTGATTTGTCAGGAGTTTTATATATAGGAACTTCAAAATATTCTATGTTAAGTGAAATAACGGGAATATTTTCAGTTGATAAATATACCTTTACAATTACAGGGCTGTCAAAAGATACTAAATATTATTTTTATATTGCAAATAGTTCAGTTGGTGAAGCTGCCAGGACAGGTATATATTCACATTATAACGTATTTAAGGGGTTACCACCTGTTACTATTGACATAGGGGGCGAGGCGATAGAGAGGAGTAGTGAAGCCGCTGTTACAAATACCAAAATAGATAAGAATAATCCTGCGAATGCAACCGGAATTATTACAAGTGTAGAAATCTGGGCTTGGACCAGTTTAGATGATTTTGAGGTTGCTATTTTTTATATGACAGATACAAATGTATTTAGCACGAGAAGTAATCATTTTATAGGAGCTGTCACTGGTGGGAGTAAACAGACTTTTAAAGTTAATTTAGCTGTGCAAGAAGGGGATTATATTGGATATTATGGTTCTGTTGGCACGATCGGGAGAGATAAGGCCGGAGGTTTGGGATATTGGTATTTCACTGGAGATAGTATTCCTTGTACTGATGTTGAATTCACTCTTTCGGGAAATACTACTTTTATATATAGTGTCTATGGAACAAAACAATAACAATAAAATAAAAAAAGTTAAATCAAAAGATGAAAGGAGGTGAAATTTAATGGCCAAAGTAAAAGGACCGTTGTTCTCATTATCAGCAGGTGGACAGTTAGCTAAAACATTAGTTTACGGAGATTGGAAGGGCATTGATTGGGTAAGACAATATGTAATTCCGGCAAATCCTAAAACTGCGGACCAGCAAGAGCAAAGAGGATTTTTCACCGCTGCGATTGACGCCTG
>NMQN01000170.1 GCA_003575245.1 Candidatus Atribacteria bacterium 1244-E10-H5-B2
CCGAAATTAATCTCAAGATAACTGCACATGGTTGGATGAATAGTCTACTTTATTATTTAGGTTTTTTAGCTAAGGGAGAGAAATTGCTATTTTTATCCGGACCTAAATTTTCGATTTTGTGATTAATTATTATTATTGATACCTGGCAGGTAATACCATCGATGATGATAATTTTACTTGCCGGATTACAAAATTTATCTAAAGAAGCTAAGGAAGCAGGGTATATTTTCGGAGGAAATGGATTAACAGTTTTAAGACAGATTACCATACCGATGCTTAAACCAACCATAATAGCAGCAGTTATCTTGAGATTAATTTCGGCCATTCAGATCTGGCTTATTGTGGTCATGCTTTTTGGATTTGATAGAATTCCCCTTTTACTGGAAAGGATAATCTATTATAAAGAGGAATTATCACGACTCGACAACAGCTATCAAATAGCTTCGACCTATGCGGTCATAACTTCTGTAATCGTAACTATAGCGGCAGTAGTCTATTTAAAAGTTTCAGGTGCATTTGATATAGGTAAGAAGGAAGTGATGTGAGAAAAATGTGGGGAAATACCGTCTCTAAATTTGCCAAAAAAACTCTTTTTTATATTTTAATAACAAGTTTAATTATAATAATACTTACGCCATTATATTTTCTGGTTTCTTTATCGTTTTTATCTTCAAGAGAAGCCTATCAATTTCCCCTCCCGCTGGTACCAGCAATTTCTTCTGAATTTAAATTAGAAAAAGGGGATAAGGGTTATATGTTATCCATTTACGAAAAAGGGGATAGAGAATACCAGAATATGATTGATACCAAGGATATAGAAAAAATGTCAAGATATATGAAATTGCAGTTAAGTGTGGATGTTTCTATAAAAAAGCTGGAAAATTATATTTCGAAATTAGATCAGCAAAATGAGGTTTATTTTAAAAGCTATAAAGGACTTCTACATAATTATAAAACATTTTTTGCTATAACTCGCGATGCCGTCCCTGCCCTAATTAGAAGCCTTCAGGTAGCTGGCCTTACGATTCTTATCTCACTGTCAATTGGAGGAATGGCAGGATATGCTTTTGCCAGATATATTTTTATAGGGAAGAACGCCTTGAAAGTCAGCGTTCTATTTGTAAGGGTTTTTCCGGCTGTTGCCATTGCCATGCCCATGGTTATAATCCTTGCTACAATAGGGTTTTATGATAAACCGATTGGTTTATCACTGGTATATTCGGTAGGAACCATTGCTCTTACTATCTGGATTACTGCAAGTATTTTTATGGGTATCCCTGTTGAATTAGAGGAAGCAGCACAGATATTTGGAGCAACGAAATTAAGGACTTTTATTAATATAACCTTACCACTCGCCTTGCCTGGTTTAGCAGCATGTGCAATGTTTGCCTTTATAGGGGCATGGAACGAAACTGTTTCGGCGATTATTTTAACCCAATTTAATCCTACTTTTGCTGTTGTTGTCTATCAAAGCGTACTTGGTGCGGTTGATCAGGTAAATTTAGCGGCAGCAGGTGGAATCTTAATGGCCTTGCCAATGGTACTCTTTACCTTATTTATTCGCAAGTATATTCATCAGATGTGGGGCGGAGTTACAGCTTAAAATTACTTATTAACGGGAGGAAACTATGGCTAATTTAAAATTAAACCATATCACCAAGAGATTTGGCAAAAATGTTTTAGCTGTGAAAGATATGAGTCTGGAAGTCCATGATGGAGAGTTTCTGGTTTTGTTAGGTCCATCAGGATGCGGTAAAACGACAACTTTACGAATGATCGCTGGCCTTGAGGAGGTTACCGAGGGAAGAATTACCATAGATGAAGACGATATAACAAATTTACCACCCTGGAAGAGAAATATGAGTATGATTTTTCAAAGTTATGCAGTCTGGCCTCATATGACGGTTTATCAAAATATAGCTTATGCTTTAAAAATA
>NMQN01000337.1 GCA_003575245.1 Candidatus Atribacteria bacterium 1244-E10-H5-B2
GAAAGAGATAGAAAAATAAAAGAGGAAATTTTGATTTAGGGCGAACAAAAGTTTTTTGTTTAGTTTAGGTGATATTTAAAAAAGAAGGGAGTCAAAATTATGACTAAATTCAGAGGCCCGGGTAATACCTGGCGAAAAGAAAAAGATAGATTAAGGCTCGATTGTTGGTGGGAAGGTGCCGATCTTGATAGTAAGCAACTTATGTTTGAAGGATATGAGAATAATAGAGATACTGAGGACGTCCCTAAAGGAGAATTAAAAAGCGAAAAATTTTTAGATAACTGGTGGAATGATCTCGAGCTTGGAAGTAGAATCAAAACCGAAGGAAAGAAATTTATTTACTGGTGGGTAATGCTTGGAGTTGAGGGGGAAGAAAGAACTCTTATTCTAAAAAATACGCAGGAATGTCTGAATGAGAAGTTAGCTTTATTAGGAAAGCCATAATCAATTTAAGAAGGGAGATCAAAATTATGGGTAAAAAATTCAGAAATGCGCAATCGTATTATGGCAATAGTGAGCAGGCCAGGAGAAATCAGAGGAGCAATCTTACTCCGGGCAATAGTTGGCAGAAACGAGAGATCAAGCGATTGAGGCTCGATTGCTTCTGGGAGTATGGCGAACTCGAAGATAAGCAGATGATTTATGAGAATTTCGAGAACGAAAGAGATATCGGGAATGTGCCTAAAAGGGAACTGAAACAAGAACGATATATTGATGATTGGTGGCTCGGATTGGAACCCGAAGTTAAGGAAGATATCATTAAAAAAATATTATCCTGGCAGACTCAGAAATTTAGAACGAGGCATTTCAAACGTGTAAATAAATGTTTGGAGAAGAAATTGGCGGTATTATTTGAGAAATAAGTTTTGTAAAGTAAAAGAACTAATCAGGCTGAATTTCAGATAGTCAATATCCCACTCGAAAAAAGAGGTCTATTTGGACCGCTTAGGAATCAGAATTTTCTTTTCTGCTTTATCGAAAAGCGATTGTGTTAAGTCTCCAGAATCCATATCGAGTGGATTCGGTGAAAAGGTAGATACAGGTTAATTTCTTCGAGGTGCTTGGTGTGCCTTTTTATTTAATAAAATTATTCCCTGGACAAGTTAAGGATAAATGTAAAAGGGCTATCTGTTTTTTTCCTTTAACTATATTATGATTTTGTTAGATAAATAAAAGATGAGATAGATCAGAGCCAAACCGAAACGAGAAACCGGGTAAAATAGCCAAAAAAAAAGCCTTATAAAATGGGGGTTACAGAAAGGGCATTGTAAAGTTATCGAGTAAATTTACCCTGATTTTCCTTCCACTCGATAAATCGATTTTTGACTTTCTTTTTTCGAGGATAGGCAAAATATTTGCTATTAGGGTATATAAGATCCTTTTCCTTTTCGTGAGTGATTCGGAGTTAATCCAGATCTTCCCGGTATGGATCAGGACCGGGCAATCAATTCGTATTTAACTCAATGTGTATTCTGTTAAATTAGAAAACTTATATAAAATAAGGGTTACAGGATATTCGAATTTATTTTGATAGGATACTTGCTTTTTTGTTTACCTTATGTTAAACTTTGATTAGTTAGATAAAATATATTATAGGGGGTAAAAAAGTTATGAGGATTGTAGAGCCGATAAGGTTAGAAAGTCAGATCAAGATGATTAAGGGGAATTTGTTTAGACAGAAAAATAAACGAGATTACTTATTATTTGTTTTTGGTATTAATAGTGGTTTACGAATTGGGGATTTATTATCCCTGAAACTAGGAGACGTCAAAGATAGCCGGGGGGATCTGAAAGACGATCTCGATATCAAAGAGCAGAAGACCGGTAAGACCCGGAAAGTTTTTTTCAATAAGCAGATCAAAGAGGCCTTAAAATATTACCTGGAAAAGACTGATATATTTGATTTGGATCGCTATCTATTTACTAATGAGAAGTCAAAAAAGAATAAACCTATTACCAGGGTCAGGGCTTATCAGCTAATAAATGAGTGGTGCCGGGAAGTGGGGATCAAGCATAAAGTTGGTGGCCATACATTACGAAAGACCTTTGGCTATCACCTAAGAAAGCAGGGAATTTCAATCGAGCAGATCTCCAGTTTATTAAATCATCAAAATATCAAAGTAACTTTTAGGTATATCGGGATTAGTCAAGATGAGGATAGAGCGGTTATTAAAGGATTCGGGATCTAAGGGGTAAATATATTTATGAGAAATGAAAGGTTAGAGGTTGCTCCGGCTTGGGGTAGGAAAAATAATAAAGAAGAAATCCGGTTAAAAAAGTTTAATCGGGAATATAAAAAGAAGCGATTAAAGCGATTGAAGAAGAAAAGGCGTAAGTTTTTAACCGAAAAGGCCGAATATAAGGTATAAAGACAAGCGAAGTTTTTTTGACCCCTCTTAAAACGCAAATTTGAAGGCCTAAAAAAGGGGTCAATGATAGATTAAACCTTATTTGTCTTAATTCTTAGCTATTTTAAAGATCTAAGGCCAGAGGGGGGGTTGATAGATTCATACCAATAGGGTCAAATGAACGCTATCTGAGCTATCAGGGAACGTTTTTTAGGCTATTCTGACGAGTTAAAAAATAAATATAAGGAGATTAAAGAAATGCCAGAATACAGATGTAAAAATTGCGGTGCGAGATTTTTCGGTTGGGGACCGGGAAAGGTTTGTCGGGAATGTAGCGGAGAGTTAGAGCCGGTAAATGAGAGTGCGAAAAGAAAAAGAATTGACGAAGAAAAAAAGTAAAGTAAGGTGGCTCGTATGATCAAAGAAATAAACTCTTTCGATTTTCTTAGAGATTATCGAGAGGGCAAAAGCTACGAAGAAATTGCTATCTCCCAGGGTTGCTCAATAACTACTGTTGCCAATCGCGTAAATAGTCTAGGTTTAAAAAGGATCAGGAAAAAACGGGAGATATTTTCGGAAGAAGAAAGATATCTTTTTTCTAAGATGATCGAAACTCGAGGGGGTAGAAAACAGTTGCTCGAGATTTTGAAAGGTGAATAAAGGTGCTTATTAAAAATATACATTACGATTTATTAAAAAAATTTAAGGAGGAATTTAAGAAATGAGACAATTTACAGAATTAAGTAATGATGAGGGGATGTTTAAGCTGGAAGTTTATTGCTACGGTTTGGAGGCCGGAGAGGTGGATGGGTTAATTTCTCTGTTGGAAGAAAGAGGGTTCGTATTAACTAATATTTTTGCCGATTCACTGAATGGTAATGTTGTAAAAGAGCATTATCGGGATATGGTCAAGGTCCGGAAAGAACTCTCGGAAGAGGGCTTTACCTGGTCAGAGAACGCCAAAAGAATAAAATTGCCTGCGGAATAATAAAGAATCGAATCTCGGCGGTCCGGATCTTTTCCAATTCCTTTTTGGACTGCCGGTCCCTGCTCTCTGGTTTTAGTGCATACCCAGGGAGCAGGGAATCTCTAAGAAAGGGGGTAAAAAGAAATGAGAAAGAAGAGGATAGAAAAAAAGAAAAAAATAGAGCCGTCAGGAACGATAACACAAAGTCGAGATTATTTTAAATTTAAGTCAGAGAATATAGGAATATTCCCAAAGCCGGAGATAGAAAGAAAAGATAACACTAAAAAATAAATCAAAGGGGGTAATTAAATTTATGTGGTGGCTTTGGGTTGGTATGATTCTAATAATCTTAGGAATTATTCTTTACATATTTTGTCTTATCGATCAAGAAAGAGAAGAAAGGGAATGAGTGATTAAATTCGGTGATCTGACTTTCTATGCGTTCTGCAGATTGCCGATCCCTGCTCTCCGTTCGTTCGGTGCTTTCGGGGAGCAGGGGAATTTAGAAATTAGAGGTAACTTAGTATATATCTAAATTTATATATGATGGTAAGACTACAAAATCAAGATTATTAAGGTTAATTTGACACATATATAGTTATATGTAATAATACCATAAAAGGGGGTTAGTCTTATGACCATAAAAATTGATAACGAGATTTATTATACAGTCAAAGATTTAGTCAATCTTTTATCTTTAACTGAATTGACAATTAGAAGTTATTTGCGATCAGGTAAGCTTAGGGGTTATAAACCCGGGCAGTTTTGGTATATATCAAAAGCAAATTTAAAGTTATTTTTAGAAGGCAATGAAGGCAATAAAAGAAAACGGTTTTTGGGAGTATTTTAGATGGATAAAAATAGAAAAATGACAGCAAGAACTATCGATTATATTTTGAGTTTTTGTAGAAGACTTAGTAGAGCAAGGGAAAATCGAGAGTATGATGAGGAATATATTCTTTTTAAATTGTTAAGTTTTGCCTATACTATACTGTTGAAGGAAGGATATGTCGAAGAACATTTAGGCGAATGGTTCTTTTATAATGGCTTTGATCCTGATGATATTGCATATAAGACTTATTCTGAATGGAGAAAACATATTGCCCAGGAAGATTCGAGAAAGGTTGTTGAAGAGTTTTTTAATACCCCTAAAGGAAGAAGATTAAAGGGAGAAATTAATAAATTATCGAAGAAGTTTAATCAATGAGATACATTCGAGGGAGTAATTAATTAAATGAAATTAAATAAAATGATTAATCTTTTATATCGATTGGCGCGTGGTCTTACTGATTTTAAGGCAGTAGCCTCAGGCTCCCCGGTAAAAGTGGCCAGGAGAGTTAAAAATAAGATCATAGGTCGGAAACTGATAAGAAAAATTTGGTGATCAGGATAGGAAAAGAAAAATTTGCATAATAAAGAGCTTTCTTATAAAATAGGAATTGATAAAAAATTAAATATCGTTAATAAAAAACTAACACTATCTGATCGTTATAGCGCTGATGGTGCTGTTAGGTTAGTTAGTATAGCATTAATGATGCCGTTAGGAGTGAGAACGAAGATCTCTTAATGGCATTTTTTTGTTGAAAATAATAAGGGATCTAACCTTCAAACTGGAAAGATCCCTTATTAAAAAAATAATAAACCGGAGTTATCAAATCCGGCTTTTTATATACTACCATACGTTTTAAAATATAACAAATAAAGTAAGGTGAAAAATATTGAAAAAGATTAGTGAATTAAATGTTTCGGATAGAATGAAAATAAGAATAGTTAATAAAGAAATATACCAAAATAGAAAAAAATATTTACAGGAATTAAGGATTGATGATCCCCGATCCTTCGGAAAAATAAAGAAGGCCAGGCGTGAATATTATAAGAAATGGAGATTGAAAAATCCTGATTATAACAAACTTTGGCTTAGGAAATGGCATAAAAAACACCCGGAAAAACAAAGGGAATATCAGATAAGATATTGGCTTAAAAGAGCTTTATTAAAAAAAGAAAGGAGCAATTAAATTATGGGTGATATAAAAGAGGAATATCATTTAAGAAATCTGACTGGATCTCAAGCTAAAAAAATTCTCGAATGTGCAGATCAAAAGGATATTGATGTAGAGGCAATAATTGATTTTATTAAAAAAAGAGAAGAGGTGAAAAAAATGACTAACAATGACGAAAAAAGATTTAGCGAAGAAGAGAAAAAGGTTCAAGAATTTATGGCTAAGCCTGAAAATAAAGGCATATCTTACCGCGATTCTGTCCTGGCTTGTCTTGATAGAAGCGAACCGGGAAAGAAAGAAGAATTTACCGAAGAACAGAAGAAAGAAAAAGAAGATAATAAAGCGGTAGAAGATTATATAAAGGATCATCCGGAAACTTCATATAAAAACGCGGTAAGGATTGTTTTAAATAAAGAAGAAATGAGCCTGGAAGAAAAGGTTATAGAAGAATATATAGAGAAAAACGGTTGCACTTATCGGGAAGCTGTGTTAGCGGTTTTACCTTTAAACAAAAAAGAAGAATAAAGCCTTTAAGTGTTGGCTCAAAACTTGATTGGTAGAAATGAAAAAGGAGCCTGAGAGTCGAAAACAAGCTCCTCTTTCAGAAAGTAGGCACATTATGCCAAATAAAATAAAAGTAACTGAAATAGAAAACAAGAAATTTGTCATTTATATTATAACACATAAGAATAAATTTGCAATATCCCGGTCAGGTTCGTTTGGCAGACTTGACCGGTTACCCGGGGAGCGATTAAGACCTTTCTAAGGCCTGACAAATGCCTTTACTTCTTTTAATCGTTCCACCGGGATTCTAAAAATAAATTAAAAGGTAGGTGAAATTAAAAATGTTTGGTAACAAAAAAGAGAAAGAGGAAGATCTTAAAGCTAAGGTTGGAAGATGGTGGATTGATTTGCCTTATCTGAAAAAACTCGAAATTCTACTGGAAAGAGGAACTAGATCTGGCCAATACCCTGAATATGATATTACTGCAATCGAGAATATTGGAGTTAGGGTTTTCTGGAATTATAACAATTTAGAGAAAAAAGTCTTGATTATGGAAACATACGAAAAAGAGCATAAGAGGGAAGGGAGATAAAAAATATTATGGATTTATTTCACTTAAAAACTGATCAAGAGATTAAAAAGATGATCAACGATTTTTGGGAAGACACTGAGTATCTAATGAAAATTCGGATCTTGCTCCGGGCCTACCCTGGATTTAATATCACAAAATTGGAGAGCAGGAATATCGAAAAAATGTGGAAATCTCTATCCCTGAAGAAACAAAAAGATGTTTACCAGGATCAGCACTTATACCAAATATAGCATATTGAGGGTAGTGGAGTAAGGAGTAAGGTGAAGAAACCTTATCAGAAGCATAATTAGGGGGTAAAAAAGGGTATATAGATAATTTATAATACCCGGCAGGTGGGCAATCGATCCTATCTGCTTTTAACCTGGCCGGCGGTTAGGGAGTTTGTAAAATCCTTTCGCTTTAACTGTTGGCCAGGCTTGAAGAAAGGATTTTGTTATATATGAACAAAAAAAAATTTATACAAGAATATCTTAACAGGGGTTTTAGTTTAATTCCCTTAAAAAATAATTCTAAGGTCCCGGCTATCAGGTGGAAAAGATATCAATATACAAAGGCAAGTTTAGAGGAAATTGAAAAATGGTTTATAACCTTTGACGATCCTAATATTGCCTTAATTACCGGGAAGGAATTAATAGTTATTGATGCAGATGATCCTTCAAAATTACCAGAATTATTTAAGCTATTACCGGAAGCAGAAAAAACTACAAGG
>NMQN01000232.1 GCA_003575245.1 Candidatus Atribacteria bacterium 1244-E10-H5-B2
TTTCAAATACTCTTCTCGTAGGTTGGACATTAGAGTATATGTATAATAAAGGTTACCGGATAGATTGTGTTATAGGTGATTGGATGATTCTGGTAAATGAATAGAAGGCAATATCTCGGGGAACTATTTGGTATGTAACTGAAGAGAATTTAGAAGGAATCGAATCCCGGCGGTCCGGCTTTCTCTCCAGAGTTCTCCGGGTTGCCGGTCCCCTGTCCTGTGGTTTAGTGCATTTCCGTGGGGCAGGGGCTAAAAAACAGAGAAAATAGGTATAACTGTTAGGCAGATATGGCAGAGATAACCAAAATAAAAGGAGGTGATTTTATAGTTTAAAGGCAAGAGATTGGAGAATTTTATTTTAAAAAATTTAAGGAGGTATTTTAGAAATGGAAAAGGAGACAGAAGGACAAAAATATAAAAGGCTTAATGCCGAATTTGAAAAATTACTCTTAAGCTCAAATACTGATATGGACTTAGTCGAAAAACGCAAAGAGGAATTAGAGGAGATAGAAAATATCTTTGTTAGTCGCAATCTAGAAGGAAAAGAGTTAGAAAAAGCGGGCAAGGTAGACGAAGCTATTGCTCTATACGAGAAAAATATCAAAGAAGGGTTTGATGGTAGCCATCCGTATACAAGATTAGCTATAATTTATAGTAAAAAAGGATTATTAGATGATGAGATCCGAGTATTGAAAAAAGCTGTTTGGGTATTCGGGGATATTGTTCATAGAGACCGAAGTGATAGGTTTCCGAAGCTAGACGGATTCAAGAAAAGATTAGAAAAAGCAAATAAAAAAAGATTATAGGAAAAATTCTAAGGAGGAATTTTAGAAATGAAAAGGAAATATTTTTTGGTAGTTTTATTTTTAATATTAGCTATATTTTTAGCAGGTTGTGGGGGGACTGTCATACCTTCAACAAATATAACGGGTAATTGGACGATGACGAATATTGTTACTGCCACAAATAATCCCATACATAATATTGGTGCAACAACTACTGCAAAATGTAATATTGTTGATAGTTCTGGTTCGCTTACTATTTATAATTTTGATATTGTTAATCAAGAAGTTATCAATTGGAATACGGGATATGGAATATTTAGCAAACCTAATCTTACTGTAAACATTAGTGGAAGTTACTTAAATATTTATTATCAAACCGTATCCAATATAATTTATTTTGAAGGCACTCTTGATGCCATTGGCATTTCCGGAAGCGGAACTTGGACTCAAACTATTAGCGTATCTGGATATACCTGGGTTTCGTCGGGAACTACTATTTTTATTAAAGGATAAAAAATTGGTATATCAAAAAACAGGATTTAGAGGCCTTCCTGGAAGGTGATAGGGTAATAAGAGATTAACTAAGGGCAATATTTGCAACCAGAGCCAAAATTAGGGGGTATTTAGGGCATTATAGAGGGTTAGCTATCGCAAAGGAGAGTAAAGGCAATGAAAATATTAAAAGTATTCGGTTTGATAATTTTTATAATTTCTTTGTGCCTTTCTATTGTTGTAATTATAGATTTAATGGGTGGCTATGAATTAGAAGGATATGAAATCCTTTTCGGCATAATTGTATTTAGTTTAACAATTTGTCTTGGTTATCTTTTTCGTAAAACATTACTTACCCCTTTTAAAGCTTTTTGGAACTTAGCTTTTGAAAAAAAGATGATGTTACTTGTTACTATTGCTATTCTTATTACTGCTATCTTTTATAGTTGGGGTGTTTGGAAAACAAAAATATCATATCATAAATATTCTGGGCCTAAGTCGGATATTTGGGAAATGTTCGATCAAAATGGGAGTAAGAAATGAATAAAAACCAAAAGATAGTTTTGGCAATTTTTGTTCCGATTATTATTTTCTTTATTGCTTTAATGATTGCAAATAGTGTGGGATATACAGAAATAACGAGAAAAACGCCTG